>QKIM01000653.1 GCA_003249585.1 Deltaproteobacteria bacterium | reverse complement strand
GCCTCGAAGGTCATCTTCGCGCGGATTCGTTTTTCGTATTCGGAGTAGAGCTCGTCGTAGGCGTCTCGGCGCTGTTTCCCAACGGCGAGGAGGAAGAGCTTCATCGGAGGGTTTCGTCAGCGACCCGATAGGTGGCCCACAGTTCGTCCATCTTGTAGTAGTGGCGGGACTCTTCCTGGAAGAGGTGAACCACCAGATCACCACAGTCCACGAGGATCCAGTCGCCCTGCTCCCTGCCCTCGACGCCGAGGACCTTGCCACCCAGGGAGCGGACACGGGACTCGACCTCGTCGGCCAGTGACTTGAGCTGGCGGGACGAACGTCCGGTCCCCACGACGATGTAATCTGTATAGCCGACGAAGGTGCCGACGTCGAAAACGGCCGGCTCCTGACAGTTGCGGTCCAGGAGGGCCTCGAGGGCGCCTTTGGCCAGATCAAAAGACTCTTTCATGCGATCTCCCGTGGCTGCCTGATTGTAAAATGAGCGGGGTGGACGGGACTCGAACCCGCGGCCTCCGGCGTGACAGGCCGGCGTTATAACCGACTTAACTACCACCCCAATGTAACCCACATTGGGTTGTGGGCGGAACAGGGCTCGAACCTGTGACCTATTGGGTGTAAACCAATTGCTCTTCCAACTGAGCTACCCGCCCATGAGGCGAAGAGACGGCCACCATCAAGTTGCCTCGCCCGACTGTCGGTGAATTTCTTCATCGGCAGCGAGAGCCTTATTAAGCCAATTCTCGCACCGTGTCAACACAAAAATATTTTTTTCCTCCTCTTTTTTTCTTTCCCCGCTCCCATGAAAGCTAAAAATACAAAATTCACAAAACATTCCTGTTAGATATCGCTTCTTCTCCAGGGAACGCTATTTTTTGACCAAGGGAGCCTAAAAGGTATGATACAAGACCATGAGTGGCGTTGTCACGCGCCGACATCCCCGCTCGCTTTGGAGGCATTGGTTCTTGGAACCTGAAATTCTCGTACGACTTCTCCTTCTCACGGTGCTCCTCGGGCTCTCGGCTTTCTTCTCCGGATCCGAAGTGGCCTTCTTCTCGCTGGATCCCCTCCTGCGAAAGAAGGCCGCCGCTTCCGAGGAGCGCTCCTCGAGACACCTGGTGTGGCTGCTCAACCATCCACGCCGGCTCATCATCACGCTGCTCGTGGGCAACGAGCTGGTGAACATCTCCACCTCCACGGTGAGCGCCACCCTCGCCTCGCACTACTTCGCCGCCATGAACGAGGTCGAGCGGACCCTCCTCTCCATCGTGATCGTGGTCCCCGTGCTGCTCATCGTCGGCGAGATCACCCCGAAGACCATCGCCTTCTTCAACTCCCACGGATGGTCCAGGCGCGCCGCGTCTCCCCTGTGGCTCTTCTCGTGGCTCATCACACCGCTGCGCTGGATCCTCAGCGCCATCTCCTGGGTCTTCATCCGGCTCTTCGGCGTCACCGAACAGGTGGACCGCGACAAACTGCAGGAGGAGGACTTCCTCATGCTCGTGGAGAAGGGGTCCAGGCAGGGGAAGATCAACGACCAGGAGAACGACCTCATCAAGAACGTGTTCCGCTTCGGTGACGCCCTGGTGAAGCACATCATGACCCCCCGGGAGAAGATCGTCACCCTGGACATCAACATGGCCCTCCCCGAGATTCTCGAGGTGGTCAAGGGCGGCGCCTATTCCAGGGTCCCCGTCTTTCGGACCAGCACGGGCGAGCTGCTCGGCGTCCTTCACGTCAAGGATCTGCTCAAACGCAAACGCAGGCCCCTTCTGGACATCATCCGGCCCCCCTTCTACGTCTCGCAGAATACCAAGTGTCTGCGCCTCCTCACGGAGTTCCAGAACCGTCGGCTGCACATGGCCTTTGTGCTCAACGAGACCGGGAAGGTCTCGGGTATCGTCACCATCGAGGACCTCCTCGAAGAGCTCGTGGGCGAGATCCACGACGAGAAGGAGCTGCCCGTGGCGCCCGGAGGTGACCAGCCATGAGTCTCACGATGGTGGTGATCATCTTTATAACGGCCATCCTGCTCGAGGGACTCTTCTCGGGGTCCGAGATCGCCCTGGTCTCTGCCCACAAGCTCAGCCTGGAGCGTGAAGCCCAGGCCGGGCACCGCGGCTCTCAACTGGCCCTGTACCTTCTTGAGCACTCCTCGACCATGCTCTCCGTGACCCTCATCGGGACCAACCTCTCCGTGGTCACCAACACCGTGGTCGTCACCTTCTACTGTCTCGAGCGATTCGGACCCCGCGGGGAGCTGTACGCCCTCGCCATCCTCTCCCCCTCCATCCTCCTCTTCGGCGAGATCATCCCCAAATCCATTTTCCAGCAGCACGCCGACACCATCGCTCCCAAAGTCGCCTTCCTCATTCATTACGCCCGGCTCCCCTTTTATCCTCTGGTGCTGCTCCTGAAGATCTTCACCAAGGGTGCCGGGCAGCTCCTTGGATTCCATCGCAACAAGGCCATGGCCATCTCCCGCGAGGACCTCAAGTTCCTCATCGAGGAGGAAGAGGAGGCCCAGGACGAGGAGGAGATCCCCGAGATCGACCTCAACTCCATCAAGGAGGGCGAGCGGGAGATGGTGGGCAACATCCTGGATCTCAGGGACACCACGGCGGAGGAGGTCATGATCCCTCTGAGCGAGGTGGTCTCGGCGCCCGATGACAGCACCATCGACGAGCTGGTGGCGCTCATCGACCGCCACGGGTTCAGCCGCATCCCCATCTACCATGAGCGCGTGGACGCCGTGGTCGGGATCATCCACGGTTTTGATCTGCTGGCCGCGCTGGGGTCCGAGACACCGGTGACAGCCCTCATGCAGCCCCCCATCTTCGTCCCCGAGCAGCAGCGTGCCTTCCGGATCATGGTGGACCTGCAGCAGGCCCACAAGGGGATGTCCGTGGTGGTCAACGAGTACGGAGGTGCCGTAGGGATCGCCACCATCGAGGACGTCCTCGAGGAGATCGTCGGCGAGATCGAGGACGAGTTCGACAAGCCCGAAGAGATCATCCGGGAGGTGGATCGATTCACCTGGGTGCTCAGTGGTCGGGTCCCCATCTCCCAGATCAACGAGGACCTCGAGATGGAGCTGTCCGAGGACGAGGACTACGAGACGGCGGCGGGGCTCATCCTGTCGAAGCTTCGACGCCTCCCTGCCGTTGGCGACACCGTCACCCTGTCCGAACACGGCGTCTCCCTGGAGGTCATGAAGATGAGCGATCGCGCCATCCTCGAGGTGAAACTGCGTCGCAGCCCCAGTGAGGAGACTACCGGATCAACTCCCTGAGGGACTCGTAGGCGCCCGGGAGGTCCTCCCCCACGAAGAGCGTCACCTCACGTCCCGACGAGAGGCTGATGGTCACCCCCTCGCCGAGCCGGCGGGTCAGGATGAAGTGGAGGCTGAAGAGGATCCCGTCAACGGCGAGCCCCAGGACGATGAGGCCGAGGCCCCAGAATATGCGGGCGGGCTCGGCGACGGCGAACCCCGTGACGAGAAGAAACACACCGGACAGGGAGAGATAGAAGAGGGCCGCGGCCCCGACCAGGAGCAGGCCGGGATCGTGGTCGGTCCCTCGGGAGACGGCCGTTATGGCGCCCGGATGGAGCGAATGGACCTGTTTTTGGACAGGGACGCCAAGGAACATGGTGGTCTGCTCGAGGGTGAGCCGTCCGTCCTCGCTTTTGAGGGTCCCGCTCCGACGCCATCCGAGGAGCCGCCCGGCGCCTCGCAGGGCGAGGACGATACCGTAGAGCATCGAAAGGCAGAGGAAGAAGAATCCGCCGCCACGGGGGCTTGTCAGTCTGAGAGGACCGCTTACGTTCACCTTCATCGGGCATACTCCACAATATTGTAGCGCCGGATGACGGTCACCTTGATCCGTCCGGGGAAGACCACCTCATCGCTGATCTTCTCGGCTATGCCGTCAGCTATGGCCTGGGTCTGTGAATCGTCCACGGCGTTGTTGTCCACGATGACCCGCAGCTCACGCCCTGCCTGGACGGCGTGGACCTCCTTGACCCCCTTGAAGCTCTGGGCGACACGCTCGAGGGCCCGGATCCGGTCGAAGTAGGTCTCCACAAGCTCACGCCGAGCACCCGGGCGCGCGCCTGAGAGCGCATCGGCCGCCATGACGATCCTCGAATAGAGGGACTCCTCGGGGACATCTCCGTGGTGAGCGGCGATGGCATTGACCACCAGCGGCTCCTCACCATAGGTCTGTGCCACCTCGGCGCCTATGGTCGCGTGGGAACCCTCCCGTTCATGGGTCAGGGCCTTGCCGATATCGTGCAGCAGCGCCGCGCGCTTGGCCAACTGCACATCGAGCTTGAGCTCGTGGGCCATGAGGCCGGCGAGCTGGGACGCCTCCACGGAGTGCAGCCACTGGTTCTGGGTGTAGCTGGTCCGATAGTAGAGCCGACCGATGAGCTTGACGATCTCCTTGTCTACCTTGGGCTTGAGCCCGGTCAACTTGAAGGCACGCCGCCCGAGCCCCACCAGCTCGTTCTCCATCTCTTCCATGCGCTTGTCGAACAGATTCTTGAGGTCCTTGGGGATCTTCCCCATGGCCAGGGTCTTGTCGAGGACCCTGCGGACCACCTCGCGACGCACCGTGTCCAGGGTATCGAACCGGACGGTGACCTGGCCTTCGTCTTCGGAGATGACCAGAGGGATACCAAAAAAGGTGTCGAGATCTTCCCGCTGCCCGCCCACAACCTCGAGGAGCTCTTCAAAGGCCTTGGGCGTGCCGGTGACGCTCACCAGGGGACGCTCCTTCACCTTGGTCTGTCCCAGCCTGCCGATGGTGATCCCCATGACGCGCTTGGCCAGCGGGGCATACTCCGATTCGGAGATCTCCGCGGTCTGGCGCAGGGTCTGCTGTGCCTCGTCGCGGGCCATGTCGATGAACCGTTTGGCGATCCCCTCGATGACCTCCTCTCGGGAGATGTCGAGGTACTGCTCGAGCTGGGCGACCTCTCCCTTTGCCATGGAGGTCCGCTCCTGGTGAAGCTTCTTCACTGCCTCCTGCCTGGACGAGAGGGACGATGAGCGCTCATTGACCACCTTCTCCCGCTTCGCGATGCGCTGGCGGACCGTCTCGATGCGCTGGTCTTCCTTCTCGAGCCGCAGCTCGCTCTCGTGGATCTCTTCCTCGGAAACCTGCTGCTCGGCGGTCTGCCGTTCGCGCCCCTCAACGAGCAGCTCGTTGGAGGCCTGTTTCGCTTCGTCGAGCAGGATATGGCGCTTCTGTTTGGCCTCCTGCAGATTCTCGTCCGCCTTCCTGCGGGCCCGCTCCACGGCGTCCTCGAGGCGACGCCGGGTCAGGTGATAGAACACACCTGTGGTCCCCGCGAACACTGCCAGACCAACTCCAAGTTCCAAAAACACGAGCACCTCCAGTGCTGCCTCCCCTGAGAAGGGAGTGCCCCATTTATCGAGTGCAACGGAGCTTATGTCAATTCTCTTTTGGCCAGATCCTGAATAATGAAGGACGCCACGTCTTCGGCGAAGGTGCCCCGGCCAAACCCGGCGTCGTATCCGAGCTCCATGGCGACCCCGTTGTCGATGCGGGGACCGCCGGCGACAAGCACCACCCGGTCCCGGATGCCCTCTGCCTCCACGAGCTCCACCATGCGGGTGAAGTTGGAGAGGTGGATGTCTTTCTGCGTGACGACCTGCGAGACCAGGATGGCGTCGGCCTTCACGGCACGGGCCCTGGCCAGGAGCACCTGGGGCTCCACCTGGGCGCCCATGTTGTGGCTCTCGAACATGGCGTACCGCTCCAGGCCGTAATGCCCGGCGTATCCCTTCATGTTCATGATGGCGTCGATCCCGACGGTGTGGGCGTCCTCTCCGATGCAGGCGCCCACAACAACGAGCTTGCGGCCGAAGCGGGCCTTCACCTCTTCACTGCAGCGCGCACGATCCCAGACGACGCTCTTCACCTCGACAGGCTGGATTTGGGAAGCGTCCACATGGAGGTCGGTGCGTCCGTAGACCACGAAGAAACTGAACTCGTCGCCGATGGAGACGCTGTGGACCACCTCGGCCTCACGGAAGCCCATGCCGAGGACCAGCTGCTTGGCGGCCTGCACGGCCACGGAGTTGAGGGGCAGGGGGAGCGTGAAACTGAGCTGCACGGCACCGTCCCCCATGGTGTCTCCATACGGTCGGATATTCTTGAGGTTTACATCCATCTGTGGATCTCCTCTTTGAGGCCGGTCATTTCTCCCAGGGGCGCCACAAAGGGGTTTCGATATCCCTCGCCCTTGACAACGACTCCCGAGAGCCCCTTGCCGCCCTCCAGGCTGCGCCCGATATCGGCGAATTTCCCTCCCGCGATGGCCCCCAGCAGTCCCTCTTCTTCGACTTCGCTCAGGAACTCCTCGGTCTTCGCCAGTACCTCCTGGGCCCGTCGGGCGATGGGACCGTCCTTCTTCACCTCCACGGCCTCGGACAGGGAACGCGCGGTGTTCATGATGTAGCGTGCGTTCTCCAGGCCGAGGTATCGATCCTGGATGAAGGGCGTGTGCATGGCCTCGGTGAGCATGCCGAGCAACTGAATTCCCTGACCGGACCAAACGCCGGCCAGGTTGAACATGGCGTTCATGATGTACCCCTTGAAGATGTCACCGGACATGAACTTCGTGGGGGGCATGTACTTGAGGGGGGAATCGGGGAAGATCTCGCGGAGCATCATGGCCTGCCCGAGCTCCATGAGGAAGCCGTCCTCGATGGAGGGATCCATCTCGAAGGCGTGGCCGAGGCCCAGCAGGTGCGACCCGAGGCCGGCTCGGAACCCGAAGGCCTCGTTGATGCAGTCGGAAGCCAGCACGGTGTGGGCGGACTCCACGGCGTCGGCCGTGGTGAGGTAGTTGTCTTCCCCCGTGTTGATGATGATCTCCGCGGCGGCGTTGATGACCCGGGAGAAGTACTGATCGACGAAGGTTCGGATGGGGTTGATGTCGCGGAAGAGGATCCCGTACATGGAGTCGTTGAGCATCATGTCCAGCCGCTCGAAGGCGCCGGTCACCACGATCTCAGGCATGCACAGGCCGCTGGCATAGTTGACCAGCCGGACATAGTGGCCCGTCTGCTCGGACACCTCGTCCAGCGCCGCCCGCATGATGCGGAAGTTCTCCTGGGTGGCGTAGGTCCCGCCAAACCCCTCGGTGGTGGGCCCGTAGGGGATGTAGTCCAGCAGCGACTGTCCCGTGGTCCGGATGACGGCGATGATGTCGGCACCTTTGAGGGCCGCGGCCCGCGCCTGCTCCACGTCTTCGTATATGTTCCCCGTGGCCACGATCACGTATAGCCAGGGCTGTCCACGGGAGGGAAAACGCTCCAGCAGGCTGTTGCGCCGGGCCACCTGGGCGCGGATCCGGTCCAGTCCCTCCACGGCCAGCTCCGCCATGAACCCGTCGACCTCGTCCTCGGGGACGCCATGCCCCTCCTCCAGGGAGAGGCTGCCCTCGTCGATGCTGCGGGCCAGTGACGCGATGTCCGTGTTGTGACGGAGCATGGCGGCCGCCACGACGGGGGCGGCCCCGAGGTGGAGATGATCCCGCAGATGCTGCACCACCACGTTGGGATAGGGGACCCCCTCGGCGTTGGCGCCGTCGAGCCCCATGAGGCGGAGGACGGCGCGCTCCACGGTGACCGTGGTGTGCTTCTTCAGGAGAGGGGCCAGCGCGTCGACGATCCTGCCCGCGCGTCCCCTTATGGAATCGATAGTGTGCTTGTCCAGTCCCAGTCGTGACATGGTGACTCCGGTCGGTCTTGGGGGTTCAATGTGGGGAGAGAGGGAGCGGGCGCTATTTGATATGACCGGGGCAGTTCTCCCCCTCACAGAGTTCGCCGGAGGTCTTCCGTTTCACGACGGTTCCCATGGCGGACTTCGCGGTGCCGTCGGTCTTGTCGGCGGTGGTCTTGTTCTCGGTGCCCTTTTTGTCGCTGCAGCCGACGAGCAGGAAGGTCAGCGTCGCCAGCGCCAGTAGTGTACGTCTCATGTGAAACCTCCCAAACCCGGGGCCCGGGCCCCGGTGGTGGCTAGTTGTCCTCGATCCTGACGGAGAAGGCCTTGCGCAGCTCGAAGTACTTCTCACTGGTGGCAAACCTGAAGAGCGCGTCTGTCTTCTGCTTGGCGCCGAGGCCGTTGGGCAGCATGGGCTCGGACTTGATCACGCCCATGGCCACGTCGAGATCCTGTACGATGGTCAGGCCGGCGCGGTGGGAGGTGATCTCGATTCCCTGGAGGAACCTTGTGATGTCGGGGACATGATTCGCCTGCGCCATGCGCTGGACGATGGTCATCAGGTACTCCTGGGTCTGCTGGGGCAGCATGGTCCTGAGCTGTGCCGCCGTCTGGTTGAGCACGTTGGCGTCGCCGGGGAGCGGGATGGTCTGGTTTAGCATGCGGATGGCACCGAAGGCGAGGCCCACCAGCTCGCCCGTGGAGGCGACCAGCTTGGTGAGG
>QKIM01000391.1 GCA_003249585.1 Deltaproteobacteria bacterium | reverse complement strand
CGATGGCCACACGTCTGGCCCCTGCCTCCAGCAGCGCCGCGGCGGCCAGCGCCACGTTGCTGTAGATGCAGAACCCCATGGCCATGTCGCGCTCTGCGTGATGTCCAGGAGGCCGGGCGACCACCATCCCGCCGGGCACATCGCCCCGGTAGACGGCGAGCGCCATGTCAATGGAGCCTCCTGCGGCCTTGGAGGCCGCCTCGCGGGTCCCCTCGGAGTAGAAGGTGTCCCCCATGTCGAGGTAGCCGGAGATTCCGCGGGAGAGGATCCGCTCCACCTGGGCCAGATACTCGGCGCTGTGCACACGAAGGAGCTCTTCATGGGAGACATAGCGCAGAGGGAGAGCCTCGGCCCGGTCCATGACCCCTGCGTCGGTGAAGGCACGGCGGATCGCCTCCAGGCGCTCAGGGCGTTCGGGATGCGCCATGGGCGCCACATGATTCTGAAAGAGATCGTTGTACAGGAGGGCCAGCTTGGTGGTGGGTCGCGCGTCCATGGCCGTCAGAATAGTGCAACAATTCACAAGGAACAAGTCAAATCAGGGGAAAAGAAGGCCCCCGGCCAAAGAAATTGCCTGCACCATGCAATGAAATGGTGTATATTTGGTTCCCCGTGACACCGGGGTCGGCGGCTCAGGCCGCCGCGCTCATCGCGCCGGTCAGGAGCGGCGGCTCAGGTGGCCTCCCACCACGGCGCGCGCGTCAATCCAAGGAGTGACTCATGCACCTTCTGGAGGTCAGCGGGCTCACCAAGAGCTACGGCAAAACCACCGCGGTCAAGTCCATCGATTTCCACATCCCGGCCGGCGAAATCTTCGGGCTCATCGGCCCCAACGGCGCAGGCAAGACCACCACGCTGCGCGTCATCTCCACGCTGCTCTCCCAGTCGGGCGGGACGGTCACCGTCTGCGGCCATCGGGTGGACAAGGAGCCCCACGAGGTGCGCAAGGCCATCTCCTACCTCCCCGAGGAGGCGGGCGTCTACAAGAACCTGCGGGGGCTTGAGTACCTGGAGTTCATCGCCGGGTTCCACGGAACCAGGAGCGAGCGGGCGAAGATGGTGGAAGACGGCATCTCCATCGCGGGCCTTGGCGACCGGATCCGTGACAAGGTCTCCACGTACAGCAAGGGCATGACCCGGCGCCTGGTCATCGCCCGGGCCCTCATGACCCGACCGAGCCTGGCCATCCTGGACGAGCCCACCTCGGGCCTCGACGTGGTCAACGCCCATGAGGTCCGCAACATCATCAAACGCTCCGTCTCCGAGGAGCGGGCCGTGCTGCTCTCCTCCCACAACATGCTCGAGGTGGACTACCTGTGCGACCGCATCGCGCTGGTGGCCTCGGGCCGCATCGTGGAGGCAGGCACCCCCGGCGGGCTCAAGGAGAAGTACGGGTGCACCAACATCGAAGAGATTTTCATGCGCATAATGGAGACCGAGTCCCATGCTGATGAACCTGGTCAAAAAAGAGATTAAAGAGCTCCTGACGCCCTCCACCGTGGCGGTGATCGTGGTCATCACCATCCTGTTCGGATCCATGGGGAAGCTCATCGGAGCCGCCAAGGACGAGGCCAAGAAGAAACCCTCCATCGCCGTGGTCATCAGGGACAAGGGCCCGCTGGCCGACCGGATGCGCGCCTTTCTCCGACTGAAGACCATCCTGGTCTATGACGGAGACTCCCGGGAGAAGGGCTTTGCAGCCTTGAAGAAGAACGACAAGGGGGTCGCCCTGCTGATCATCGAGCCGGGCTTCGAGCAGGCGCTTCGGGAGGGCCGCCCAGGCCTCGTGCACGTCGAGTGGATCATGCGGGGCGCGGGGCTCATGGACACCATCTCCTCGGGGATCCTGGAGAAGACCTTCCAGGACCTGAACAAGGTGATCTCTGCCCATCTCCTCGACTCGGCGCGCGCCCACGGCGGGATCATCAGCGCCCACGTACTGAACCCCACGGTGAAGATCGAGAACACCACCTACAAGAAGAAGCGCATCCCCGCCCTCTCCCCCAACAAGATCGCCCAGGTCCTGGTCTCCCAGTCCATCGCCATCCCCGTGGCCGTGATGCTCATCATCATGCTGGGGGGCTCCATGGTGATCACGTCCATGGGACTCGAGAAGGAGAACAAGACCCTGGAGACCCTCCTCACCATGCCCGTCCCCCGCTCCACCATCGTCCTGGGCAAGATCATGGGGAGCGCCGCCGTCGGACTCTTCATGGCGGCCTTCTATATGGTGGGGTTCAAGTTCTACATCAACTCCTTCGAGGCGGGGACCGTGGATCTGGCCATGCTGGGCCTCGATCTCACGATCTTCGACTACGTCCTCGTGGGGGTCTCCCTGTTCTCCTCGCTGCTCTTCGGGCTGTCCATCGCCATGCTGCTGGGGATCATGGCCAAGGACTACAAATCGGCCCAGGTCCTGACCTACCCCATCATGGGGCTGGCCATGATCCCCATGTTCCTGACCATGTACCGGGACTTCGACACGGTCGCCCCTGCGGTCAAGGCCGTGCTCTTCATCATCCCCTTCTCCCACCCCATGATGGCCATGCGGCACCTGACCCTGGACAATTATCTTCTCGTCACCCTGGGAATAGGGTATTCTCTTGCTGTTACGGCGGTACTGATCGCTGTGATCGTCAAGATTTTCAAAACCGATAAACTCATAACCGGCATAATGCGAGTGAACAGACGTGCCTAGCCTTCAGGGTGCCCCATGAAACGCTTGAACATCGCACTTTTCGCTAGTCTTCTCCTCTTCGCGGGCTGCGACGACGACAGCCGTCTCTCCCTGGGCTCGCCCTGTGACGAGGACTCTGTCTGCGAGGGTGTCTGCAACCTTGGACTGCCCGGGGGGATGTGCGTCGAAGCCTGCGATGAAGGGACCCCGTGCGCCGACGGCGCCGCCTGTGTGGACTACGGCAGCGTCTCCTACTGCATGCCCTCCTGCGCCTCCAACGACGAGTGCCGGGAGGACTACTCCTGCATCGACTTCGCCTGCGTGCCCCGACAGCCCCTGGGCGCCGCCTGCGACGACGCCGACGACTGCCTCCCCTGTGACACCCAGGAGCTGTGCTCCGACCCCGACGACCTCGCGTGCACCGAGAACGTGTGCTCGGTGCGATGCACCGATCAGGAGCAGTGCCCCGAGGGCACGGTCTGCGCCGCGTCCGGCGGTGAATACTGGTGTGTCGGCGTCTATTTTCCCCAGGGCACCGGCACGGCCGGGAGCCTCTGCGCCGCCCAGGAGTGCGCCGAGGGCTTCACCTGCCTGCAGGATCTCAAGGGGTTCGAGTCCCTGGCCTTCTGCTCCAACGACTGCCTGACGGACCGGGACTGCCCCCCGTCCCTGACATGCCGGGAGGTCGACGGACTCGAGTCTCCCATGTGCGTGCCCCGCGAATACTGTGAATCCTGTGGTATCAGTTCCCACTGCGCCTCGCCTGCCGACACCTGCGTCACCGGCACCGATCAGGAAGGCTACTGCACGCTCTCCTGCGATCCGGCCCTCCCGGGCACCTGCCCCATGGACACCACCTGCGGCGAAGCAAACCTCTGCGAGGGCGACGGTTCCCTCGTGGCCAACTGCGACCAGTGCTCCGCCGGGACCTGCGGGCCGCTCGGCACCCCCCTCTACGCCTGCTTCCAGGACGCCGGGCTCTGCGTGGGCGGCGGCAACGTCTGCGACCCCTGCCTCATGGACAGCCAGTGCTCCACCTCCGCGGGCTGCGTCGAGATCCCCGGTAACGGGAACACCATCTGCGCCGAGCTCTGCGGCAGCGCAAACATCTGCGCGGACGGATACGACTGTGTCGAATCCGGCGGAGTGGAGGTCTGCGTCCCCCGTACGGGCAGCTGCGGAGATCCCTCGGGAGACACCGAGACCTGTGGGGCGTGCCAGGAGTGGTCAGACTGCCTCAGGGGCGGGTGTCTTCCCCTGCCCTCGGATCCATCCGGGGACCGGTATTGCCTGGACTTTTGCGAAGACTCTTCAACCTGCGGTGATCACGCCACCTGTGAGACCGTGGACTTCGAGGACACTCTCCACACGGCCTGCGTCCCCGACGCCACCGCCGTGGACTGCGCCGGCTGGCTGGCCCTGTAAGAGGCACACATGGATCCGACCAAGTACCCGGTCCTGTACGTCGACGACGAACGTGACAACCTCGATGTATTCCGCTTCAATTTCAAGAAGTCCTTCAAGATCTTCGACGCCGAGTCCGGCGATGAGGGGCTGGAGATCCTGCGGCGCGAGCCCATCGCCGTAGTGATCTCCGATCAGCGCATGCCCAAAATGACGGGGCTGGAGTTTCTTGAGCAGGCCCTGGCCATCCGCCCAGGGCTGGTGTCCATCATCCTCACGGCCTATCGCGACACGGAGGTGCTCATCGAGGCTATCCGCATGGGCACGGTCTATCGCTTCATCACCAAGCCCTGGAACTCCGAGGAGCTGCGCAGCGCCATCCTGCAGGCCATCGAGCTGTTTCACCTGCGCCAGGAGAATGAACGCCTCTCCCAGCGGCTGCGCGAGTACGCGGGCTACCTCGACAACCAGGCCCACGGCGCCTTCGACTACGGCAACATCGTGGGCAGCTCCGAGGCCATGAAGCAGGTGCTCCAGAAGATCGAGAAGGTGGCCCCCACCACGTCCACCGTGCTGGTCCGAGGAGAGACCGGGACGGGCAAGGAGCTCGTCGCTCACGCCATCCACCTCAACTCCCCCCGCTCCGACGGCCCCTTCGTGCGCGTGAACTGCGCCGCCCTCTCCCTGGGCACGCTGGAGAGCGAGCTCTTCGGTCACGAGAAGGGCGCCTTCACGGGAGCGGTGGCCAAACGACTCGGGCGCTTCGAGCTGGCCGACGGTGGCACCATCTTCCTGGACGAGATCGGGGATCTTCCCATGGAGATCCAGGTCAAGCTGCTGCGTATCCTGCAGGAACGGGAGTTCGAACGCGTGGGCGGTGAGGAGACGCTCACGGTGAACGTGCGTGTCATCAGTGCCACCCACAAGGATCTGGAGTCCCTGGTGGCCGAGGGCAGGTTCCGACAGGACCTCTACTACCGGCTCAACGTCTTCCCCATCACCATCCCTCCCCTGCGCGAGCGCCGCAGCGACGTGAAACAGCTCATCGATCACTTCATCGACCGGTACGCCAAGATCACGGGGAAGCGCGTCGACCAGGTCGAGAGCCCCTTCTTCAAGCGTCTGGACACCTACTCCCTGCCCGGCAACGTCCGTGAGCTGGAGAATCTGGTCGAGCGGGCCATCATCCTCTCCAGCGAGGGGATCCTCAAGGCCGCTGATCTGGAGTTCTTCCCGTCCTTCGCCGGGGAGACCACCCCGGAGCCACAGATCCGCTTTGAGCGTGGCCCCGTCCCCGGACAGTCCCTGAATTCGCACCTCCAGGAGGAGGAAAAACGACAAATCATAGAGGCCGTGGAGACGAGCGGCGGCAACATGGCCGCCGCAGCCCGGACGCTGGGGATCAACCGGTCCACCCTCTATTACCGGCTGCGCAAGTACGACCTTGGGCACATCATCCCCGGCCGATAGCCCCTCGCGAGACCATGGAGCCCAGCACCCAAAAGAAGTTCGCCCCCATCTACCTCTTCCTGGTGCTCTTCGCCCTGTGCATCGGGGCCCTCTTCTTTATCACCCGACGCACCACGAAATCCAGCACCCCCTCCTTCAGCGAGACCGATCTCCAGACTGTAAAGTCTACCAAAGAGGCGCTGTGGGAGCGAGAGAAGGACCTCTCCCAGATGGTGGAGCGTGGCGGGCGAATGGTCCAGTCCCTCATGGACGGCACCACCATCACCTACACCGTCGACCCGGCGCTCCAGCTCTTTGTCACCGGGGAGCTCAAGAAATACGAAATCCCCTACGCCGCGGCCATCCTGGTGGACATCCCCTCGGGGCGCGTCCTGGTCCTCGCGGGACACTCCCAGGAGAACACCAAGCTCACGAGCGGAGAGCTCACGCTCAAGGCATGGGCCCCCGCCGCCTCGCTCATCAAGGTCGTCACCGCCTCGGCCCTGCTGGAACAGGGCAACATCAATCCGGCCCAGGCGGTCTGCTACAGTGGCGGGAAGCAGGGGCTCAACCCCTCCCATTTCGTGGACGATCCCGCAAAGGACACCCAGTGCGAGGATCTGTACTCGGCCTTCGGCAACTCGACCAACGCCATCTTCGGCAAGCTGGCCCAACGCAACCTCACGAGGAATGGGTACCTGGAGATGGCCGGCCACCTCGGGTTCAACAGAACGCTCCCCTTTGATTTTCCCGTGGAGAAGAGCAGCCTGGTCATCGGGAGCTCCTCGAAGTTCGCCCTGGGGTACACGGGCGCGGGCTTCGGCAACGCCACACTGAGCCCCTTCCACGCCGCCTGGATCATGTCCACGGTGGCTCACGGCGGCGTCCCGCTCAGGCTGAGGATCGTGGACTCCGTCACGGGGCCCGACGGCTCCTCCCTGTATCGGCCCCCCCAGCCTCTCCAGGGCGCTCCACAACCCGCGCTCAGGGAGGCCACGGTCGCACAGCTTACCCGGATGCTCCGCAGGACCGTTGCCGAAGGGACGGCCCGAGAGGCCTTCTTCTCCAAGAATGATTCGGAGCTGCTCTCCTTCGCCACGGTCGGCAAGACGGGCACCCTGAGCCGCAACCAGCCCCACTTTCTTCAGTACACCTGGTTCGCAGGGTTCGCGCCCATGAACGCCCCGAAGGTCGCCTTCGCGGTCATCGTGGTCAACCCGGCGAAATGGCGGACCAAGGCCACCTTCATGGCCCAGCGCCTCCTTCTGCGCACCTTCAGCCGCGCCCAAAAGGCGCCCAAACCGGAACAAAAATGACACCGGCACTCCTTTCCCTCTTTCTCCTCACTGCACCCCCTGCAGCACCGCTCCAGTGCGGACACGGGCACACCCTCCGACTGACAGAGACCACCTTTGCCTTCTTTCGAGGTGGCCGGGCCGTGTCCAAACCACACACGTTCCTGCCCATGGACACCCCCCGCTCCTGCGCGGTCCTGCCGGCCCAGGGCCTCTTCACCACGACGGGGACCCGCCGGACCACGCTCTTCACCCTGGAGCGCGGCAGCCTGAGGATCCTCACCCACGTCTTCGCGCCTGGGTTCGACACCGCAGAGAATGTGGAGCGCTTTGATCCGGACCGGGCCATGCTGTACCGGGCGGTGAGCGCCCTCTCTCCCTGCCGGGGAGACACCGAGGTGCGCTCCTTCCGCTCCGTCTATGACAAGAAGCGCAAGGCCTTCGTCCCCCTGGAGGGCACCTCTCTCGTTCCCCCCAAGGGGCTCCCGAGGGTCACCGCGCTGCCCGGCCCGCTGCCCGGCGCCGGCAAGGGTTCTTTTATCCCGTTCACCCCCACGGGGGTCTCCTCCTGGAGGGGGGATCGCGCCACAGGAGACTACGAGCCACCGGCGCCCGTACGTCTCACCGATCTCGATCCTTCGACGGCCTGGGTCGCAGGTTCCCAGAGCGGCAAAGGTACCTATATCAACTTTTCACGGACCCACACCCCCTACCCGGTGACGGGCCTCCGGATCTTCCCCGGACACTACGGCTCCGAGAAGACCCTCGCTGCCTTCCCCCGGTTGAAGCGTTTCGCCCTGTACAATCAGGCCGGCAGAGGGTACGAGGTGATCATCCCGAGGGATCCGATCTCCCGGAAGGGGAGCGCCACCGTCCCCTACCACGTCCGCTTTCCCGCTCCCCTCAAAGCCGATTGTCTCACCCTGGTCATCCTGGAATGGTATCCCGCAAAGACGGTGAACACGCGCAAGCCTCAGACCCCGAAGCCTCCCCTGGCCCTCTCGGAGGTGACCTTCTTCTCGACCATCGACCAGGTCAGGGACCCCCTCCCGCTGGTGATGAACGACTTCATCGCGCAGCGCCTCTCGTGGACAGCGGCCGCCCGCATCCTCCACCGTCTCTCCGACACCCAGCTCGCCTCGGCCTTCCAGAAAGCCTCCACAGCAGATTTCAAGCGCCTCGTCCTTGACGAGGCGGTCAACAGAAAGGACCCACGCTTTTTACCCTGGCTGGTCGACGCCCTCCCCTGGGCCCGAGGCGAATTCCTTGCACGCCTCTCACGCAGACTGTCCACCCCCGCCGGCGCGTCCCTTCTGGAACGTTTTGTGACCGACCGCCGACTGGACCCGCAGCTGCGTCGTCAGGCCATGGTCATCTATCTGAAGGGGAAGGCGCCCACCCTCGCCACCCTTCTCACCGTCATGGGGACGGGAGACTCGAGGGACCACGTTGCGCGCCGAATCGTTGCGAAGTCTGTCGCCCCGAAGGATCGGCGCGACCTCGTGACGGCCGGTTGCGCCAAGGCCGACATCTACCGCTACAGTGGTTTTCTCTGGCTCTTCGCACGCTGGACCATGCAGGATCCATCCCTCTCCACGGCCCTGACCCCCTGCCTCACCCACGGAGCGGGAAAATCCTTCACCCAGCGCATGCGCTACCTCTTCGCCGCCGAGCGGTGCCCCTCCTGCGGGCTGC
>QKIM01000627.1 GCA_003249585.1 Deltaproteobacteria bacterium | reverse complement strand
TGAAGGCCCGCCCGCCGGGGATCCCGCCGCCGATGTCGTCGATGATCTCGCGCAGGGTGATGCCCATGGGGACCTCCACGAGGCCCGTGTTGTTGATGTCACCCACCAGGGAGAAGACCTTGGTCCCGGCGCTGCCGCCCCAGGGGTTCTCGCTCACGTCCCCGGTGCCGATGGAGGCGAACCACGGGGCTCCGTTGAGCAGGATGGCGGGGATGTTGGCCCAGGTCTCCACGTTGTTGAGGATGGTGGGCTTGTCGCGGAAGCCGTGCTCCACGTTGTGGACATACTTGGCCCTGGGCTCCCCGGGGCGCCCGGCCATGGAGTTCATGAGGGCCGTGGACTCGCCGCAGACGAAGGCGCCGGCGCCCACATGGATGTTGATGTCGAAGTCGAAGCCGCTGCCCAGGATGTCGTCTCCGAGGAGCCCCTTCTCACGGGCGTCGGCAAGGGCCTTGCGCAGCCGCTCGAGGGCGAGGGGATACTCCTTGCGGACATAGACGAACCCCTCGTGAGCCCCCAGGGCGTAGGCCCCGATGACCATCCCCTCGATGACCGAGTGGGGGTCGGTCTCCAGGATGGAGCGGTCCATGAAGGCGCCAGGATCTCCCTCGTCGGCGTTGCAGACCACGTAGATCTCCGTGCCGTGGCGTCGCTTCGCCTCGAGCCCCGAGCGCCACTTGACGCCCGTGGGGAAGCCGCCGCCGCCGCGCCCGCGCAGCCCAGACTCGAGGACCGTAGCGATGACCCCCTCGGGATCCTTGCCGTCGAGGACCGACCCCAGGGCGTGATAGCCGTCCCGGGCGATGTAGTGGTCGATGTTCTCGGGATCGATGACGCCCTTGTTGCGCAGGGCGATGAGCTGCTGCTTGGAGAAGAAGCCGATGTCCTGCACCTTCCCGACGCGTTCGCCCGTTACGGGATTCTCGTAGAGCAGGCGCTCGACGGGTTTGCCGCCCAGGAGATGCTCGTCGACGATGGCCTCGAGGTCCTTCTCGGTGACCTTCTGGTAGAAGGTCCCCTCGGGCTGGACCAGGACGATGGGCCCCATGGCGCAGAAGCCGTGGCAGCCGGTCCCCATGACGAGGTAGTCCCCGTCTATGCCGCGCTCTTTGAGGACTCGCGCGAGGCCGTCGCGGACGACGAATCCCCTGGCGGAGACGCAGCCGGTGCCCGTGCAGACGTGGAGGGCGCCCTTGTAGCCGGCCTGACGGGCACGTTCGGTGTCTTTGACCTTCGTGAGCAGTTCGGTGGTCAGTCTAGGCATGGGTGGCACCTCCCCTTTGGGCCTCGGGGGCCGAGGCGATGATCTTCTCCACGTCCTGGGCCTTCACGTGCCCGTGGACCTCCTCTCCGAGCTTGACCACGGGGGCGAGGCTGCACGCCCCGAGGCAGGCCACCGCCTCCAGGGAGAACCGGCCGTCCCCGGTGGTCTGCCCCGCCTTCACCCCGAGGACCCGCTCGAAGCTGTCGAGGATGCGGGCCGCCCCCTTGACGTGGCAGGCGGTCCCCATGCAGACCTGGATGATGGTCTCGCCCTTGGGATCCAGGGAGAAGCTCTTGTAGAAGGTGGCGATGTGATACAGCCAGGACTTGGGCGTCCCCGTCATCTCGCTCACGATGTCGATGGCGGTCTTGGAGATGTGACGGTACCGCTCCTGAACGTCCTCGAGCATCTCGATGACGTACTCGGGATCGTAGTCGTACCGGGCGGCGATGTCCTTGATCTCCTCGGTCTCGGAGAGACACTGGGTGTGGATCTTCGAGGGCCGGGTGAGATGGGCGACCTTGGACTCGGCGATGCGCCACGCGGGCGTGATCCCGCGGTTCTTGACCACCAGGGCCTTGAGGTTCTTGTCACGGAACACCGTGCCGATGCCGCCGCGGCCGGACTGTTTGAGCCTCGCCACCTGCCGGCGCCAGTCGTAAAAGGAGAAGTTGAGGATACCCATGCGGGTGTGATCCGCACCGCGCCCCGCGGCCACCACGGCGATGTTCCGACGGTCCAGCTCGTCGTCGGCGTACATCTCGGTGAGCTCCTCGCACACGAGGTGGGAGTCCACGGACTCCTCGGGGGCGGTCTCGATGGTGATGGTGCCCGCCACGGCGTCGATGATGAGCACCACCTGCTCCTCGGCCTTGCCGACGACGGTGATGGCGTCCATCCCGGCGAACTTCATGAAGGGCCCGAAATACCCGCCCACGTTGGAGTCCATGACGGAGCCCGTGAGGGGCGAGAGGGCCGTCACCAGGGTCTTGCCGCTCCCGGGGAAGGAGGTCGTGCCGCCCAGGGGGCCCGAGGAGAGACAGATGGGGTTCTCCGGGCTGTCCCAGACCGTGTTCTCGGAGATCTCCTGGAACATGAGCCACAGGTCGAAGCCCTTGCCGCCGACCCACAGCCTCTTCATCTCCTCGCTGACCTCCCGCCACTCCAGAGTGCGGGTGCTCAGATCAACGCGGAGCGTACGGTTCGCATACCCGCGCTCCAGGGCTACCGGCGAAAACGACATGGTCGTCAGTACCCGGTGCGCTTTTCGCATCTGCTTGACATCGCTGCTCATGCTGAAATCTCCCTCCTCGTTGTAGTCCCGGACCTGCCGGCGCCGTCGAACCGTTTCTGTCCGTCAGTCCCTTTTTCGAGGGATGGCGGTTCTTTATCTGGGGCATAGAACAGAACCGTCCGCACTTCAAGCTGATTGTGCCCGCTTTCACGGTTGCACCCGGCCGCCGTTGGCGCTGACCGCACCGCATCCCTGCCCCCCCCGGGCCCCTTGATGGATTTGGGTGGAAAATCTGCCGAGGTGCAGTAAGATGTGGCTCTTGTCCGGACGCCGTGAAAGGAACTCCATGGAAACCGTCAAACAAGTGGCTCAAACATTTTCCAGGCTCCACGACCAGGTCAGGAGCTTCTACTTCGGACCGGCCTACATTCCTGAGCTCCTCTCAACAGCTCTGCTGGCCGATGGGCACATCCTTCTGGAGGGCGTCCCCGGTGTGGCCAAGACGACCCTCGTGAAGTACTACTCGTCGCTCATCGGGTGCGACATCCGGCGTATCCAGTTCACGCCGGACCTCATGCCCTCGGACATCACGGGGACCATGATCCCGACCCCGGATTTCTCCAGCAAGAACTTTCTGCCGGGACCCGTCTTCACGCAGGTGCTCCTGGCCGACGAGATCAACCGTGCCCCCGCCAAGACCCAGGCGGCCCTCCTCGAGGCCCTCGAGGAACGGGTGGTCACCGTGGAGGGCAGCTCCTTCGGGCTCTCCAAGCCCTTCTTCGTCCTGGCCACCCAGAACCCCGAGGAGTCCGCCGGCACCTTCCCGCTGCCCGAGGCGACCATCGACCGGTTCCTCCTGCGCATCAAGCTCGGTTACCCCGATCAGATCCAGGAACTGAGCATGATCGCGCGCCACCACGTCACCCCCGAGATGCCCCCGCCCCTCATCGGCGCCGACGAGATCCTCGCGGCCCAGCGCCTCGTGGAGTCGGTGCAGGTCACGGAGCCCCTGGTCCGGTATGTGCTGGCCCTCGTCCGCTGGACCCGCCAGCAGCCGCAGATCGATATCGGCGCCTCTCCCCGCGCCGGGCTGGCCCTCATCCGGGCGGTCAAGGCCTTCGCCGCCATCCAGGGTCGCGACTATGGCCTCCCCGATGACGTGAAGTTCCTGGCACAGGCGGTCCTGGGACACCGCATCAGGCTCTCCTACGAATCGGAGATGGCCAATGTCTCCGTCTCCCAGCTCATCACCCGCGCCCTGGAAAAGATGGAGCTGCTCGCATGATCACCGCGGAGCCCGCCCTGAACCCCGAAGGGGACAACGGGCTCATCGCCGCCACCGAGCTGCCCAAACCCCGTGATGAGCTGGCCCACCACGTCAGGGAGCGGCTCTTCTCCGTCTACCCCTCGCCGACCCTGCTGCTCATCGGCGGCGTCTTCTTCCTCTCCTCGGGCGCCATGCTCCTTCGGCTCGATCTGGTGCTCCTGGGCCTCATCCCCTTCGCCATCATCGGCTATGCCTTCCTCAGCGAACGACGGCTCGTCTCGGGGATGCGGGCGCGACCGCTGCGGGGTGTGGCCTGGCCCCCCCCGGAGCACGCGCGGGTGGGGACCCCCGTCACCATCCCCGTGGAGCTGGAGAACGGGCTCCCCTTCTCCATGGGCATCCTCCGCATGGAGATCCGCACCTGCCCCGGATTCTCCTCGGAGGGCCGGATCGTCCGCAGGATGGGGGCGAACTCGAGGATCCACTTCGACGTTGAGCTGCTCCCCACGCGGCCGGGACCGGCCTTCTTCTACGGCCTCTCGGTGATCATCACCTCTCCTCTGGGCTTTCGGCCACGCCGCTACTACCTGCTCCTGCCCATCTCGCTCATGGTGAGCCCCGCCCTGCCGACCTCGGCCCGAAATCGCCGGCGGGATGATCTCAAGCTCTTCGACAGACGCCCGGTCCCCACCTTCGACGGGGACTTCGCCTATCTGAGGGAGTATCTGCCCGGGGATCCCTTCAAGGCGGTGGTCAAGGCCGCCTCCATCAAGAAGCGCAAGCCCATCGTCCGGCTCTCGTATCCCATGAAGAAGGAGAAGTGGTGTCTCTTCGTGGACCTCAGCCCCGCGCTCTTTCGGGGCCTGCCGGGGTTCTCCCCCTTCGACAGCATCGCCGGGGTGCTCCCCTTCATCATCCGCAAGCTCAAGAAGTTCGAACACGAGGTCTCCCTTTTGCTCTACCGGGAGACCGTCCTGGAGTTCCTCCCCACGGTCCTCCCCTCGGAGATCGTCACACGCCTGGCCCGGTACCGGTACATGGGGTCCGAAGATCTTGTCCGGCTGCCCGACCAGCTCCTGCACCGGCTCTCGCTGCACCTGGCCTGGAACTTCGGTGTCTCCCTGCGATTCCCGGACTCTCTCGAGGGGGAAAACCGGAGCATCGTGGCCCGACAGCTCCGTGAGCTCCGGGACCATCTCCCGCTTCCCAAGGGCATCGCCCGAGAAGAGACCGGTGACCAGCACGACGAGCTCATTGCCGCGCTCCTGGAGCTGGCGTATCTCACGGGCCTGGAGCTCCCCGCCACCAACGAGGAGCCCCCGAGCCTCGAGGAAGCCATGGACGTGGCCATCGCCAGGGGGATCCAGAACGTGATCGTCTTCTCCGAGCACGAGCCGTACACGGGGAGCGCCACGCTGTCCCCCCGGCTCCTCTTCGCGGCCAGGCGGGGGATCTCCGTGCGGTTCATGCTGCTGGACACCCATATCGAACTGCTGCGCCCATTCGGCAAGGAGCTTCTGGAGCGTCAGGCCCGGTACCGCTGGGATACCCTGCTCCCGGACATTCGCAGGGCCAAGGCCAGGGCGACCTTCTGGCACCCATCCTTTCCCCGGACCCTGAACGCCATCTTCCATACGGACTCGGAGCTGACCCCCCGCTGAACGGTGCCTCGGTGGAGGCCAGGGACGTCTCAGGGACGCAGGGACATCAGGGACACGGAGAAATCGTCGCCGATGGGGTCGAGCCCGCCGAAGAAGGTCTTGAGCCGCTGCTGCAGCGAGCGCCCGGCGTCCTCCTCGGACAGCATCTCCTCGAGCATGGAGGCCGTGAAGAGCTCCGCCCGGACATACTCCCGAAGATACTCGTCGAGCCCAGACTCGTCCCGGGATCCGTTGTAGATCCCCTTGAGCATATAGGACAGGGCGGGATGGCTGTCGGCGAGGATGCGCTCCACCGTCTGGCCGACGGAGGCGGCGTAGGCCTCGGGGCTTGTGTAGAATTCGTAGAGGGCCATGGTGTCCAGATCCACCATGGCCGTCTGCCGGCGCACCTTCTCGTTCATGGTGGGATAGGCCTCGGCGATGCAGCATCCCAGGGCCTCATTTTGGACCACGTTGAGATACGCCACCGAGCCGTCGGAGGCGATGGGCACCAGCGGGAAGTTCCGCAGGAGCTCCTCGGGAGGATAGACTCTGGCGAAGTGGGGATAGGCCAGCGCCACCATGCGATCCTGCAGATCGTCGTCGATGTATTTCAGCGTATCGGCGTCGCTCAGTTTCCCGAAGCCGTCGGTCATGCAGACCAGAAACAGCTCGTCGAAGCGCTCGGGGATCTGCACGGTGAAGGGGGCGATCTTCACGGGCGTGTCGTAGCGCCACTGCTCCGTGATCACCCCCGGATAGTTCACGACGCAGTCCAGCTCGGCCAGGACCTGCGCCTCGAAGACGGACTCTCCGTGTTCCACGACACGACGGGCGAGCAGGGCCGGGGAATCCCCCACGGTGAACCCGTCGACGGCGTTCTGCTCACGGTCGAAGCGCAGGAGGCTGATGGTGGTGGCGCCCATCCCCCGGTACTTCTCTTCGCTCACACAATGAATGAACCACCGCGCGATGTCGTTGATGTCGTGAGGATTCTCCGCGCGGCAGTACTGCTCAAGGTCCCACTCCAGCTCCCGGCTGATGGAGACCATGTTCCTCGTGGCCTCCTTGGACTCGGACACCCCGTCGAAGACCACGACCACCGTGTAGCGTTTCTTGAGGTAATCGAAGGCGACGGCGCTGTCGTGCAGCGGGTGGTTCCGCTCCGGCCGCTCAACATCGTTGATCTTCATTTTGTAGAAAGCCGTGCAGACGTTGGGCTCGGTCATGGGAAACTGTCGGATTCGGCGGTGGTTCATACCCTCATGGACAACCGGCCACCGCCCGGGTTGCAGGGAGTTTCAGGCCTCGGGCTCCTGGACCTCCCCATCGTCACCGGGATGGGGTTTCTCGAGACGGGCCTTGAGCTCGGAGACTCGGGCCTCCAGCTGGGCCAGCCGCTTCACGAGGACGTCCATCTCCTTGGAGATCAGGGTGGAGGGTGCCTCGAGGACCAGATGTATCTGGGCGTCGATCTTCTTCTGCCACTCCTCGAAACGGATGTGGTACGTCTCGACCATATCTTTGATGTCGTTAAGCTTTGGAAGATCGGCTACCCGCTGATCCACCTCACCTTTGACGGAGTTGAGGAATTCATTGGAGCTTTGGGTCCCCGTGCGGATCAGGTCCACCAGGGAGTTCAGGGGAAACAGCTTCCACTTCTTCTCCTGGTTTCGGATGATCTGGAGCAGAAAGTCGTGGGTGAGATCCTCCTGCGTGATGTTGTCGACGATGGTCACCATCTCCCCCTCACGGATGAGGGTCGCGACCTCCTTGAGCGTGATGTATTTGCTCTCGGAGGTGTCATACAGTTTTCGGTTGGGATAACGCTTGATGGTTCTCACGGGTTCGGTGGTCATGGTCTGCTCCATCACCGTTCATACCATGAGAAGGTGCCTGTTGTCATGGTACTTTCCAGCATTTTTTCCGCAGGTCTGCCCCGATTTCGCCTTTGCCCCTCTATTTCCCGGGAGAGATCAGCGAAGGTCCGATGTCGCCCTGAACGGCGCACCGTTGACAGGAACCAGCCCGCCATCCGGCCCGAGTGTCCCCAGACGGCTCCGTCACCGGGTTCACAGGCGAGCCGTCGCCGTGGACAGCGCCCCGCCTCGATCCCTGGAGGCAGACTCAACACGTCAACGCTCCCCCGGTGCCTCCAGGCGACACCGTAGGTCCCTGCCCCCAGGGCCTCGAGGGTGCTCCCCAGACGGCGGGGCAGCTCGGCACGGGCCGAGGCCGGACCAAAGAGCCGGAGGGTCGCCATGACCGGGACCCCCAGCACCGATTCGGGAGCAGCCGCGGCGCTCAGGTCGACCCGCCTCAGCGGCCGTCGCTGTCCCGCGCTGCCCACGAGCAGTACCTCCTCGCCCCGGCTCGTCCACTGCCGCACCAGGGACACCAGATGAACAAGCCCCGCTGCCCGCCACTTCCTGAGCAGGGGCCCCTCGGACAGTCCCCGCGCGAGGAGATCGAAATAATCCACATAGGCGACGACCGCGCGGTGTGGACCGGGCGCCAGATCCGGGGTCTGGGTCAGGAAGCGGGCCATGACCTGACGGGCAAAGGTCTCTGGCTCGAGGTGTCGGCGGCGCAGCGCCGAGAAGTCCGGCCAGGGCGCGCCGGCTCCCCGGGACGGGCCCATGCGGTAGAGGACGGGCCCATCGCTGTCCAGGGCCACGAGGTGCACATAGAGATACCAGCGCTCCGCTCTCCCGAAGAGGTGCAATGCCCTGCTCTGTCCGGGGAGCAGCCTCAGCGTCCCGGTGATCACGGCATTTCCGCCACTGGTCAGCACCGCGACCTCCCGATGGAAGGTGAGGGTCACGGCGCCTTTGGACACTTCGACCCGCGCCCTCCAGCGCTCGCCCGGGCGACGGCGGGTCCTCGGGACGACCAGCTCCCAGAGCCCTCCGGACTGGATCTTCTCTTCGCGGTTCAGCGTGGAGCGGTAGCGATGAAAGCGCAGCACCCCTTCATTTTCGAGTCCTCTGGCGTACCCCTCTCCAGGCAGCCACAGGAGGCGCTCACGGGGCGTAAAATGCCGCCCCCACAGCGGCGGCCGGCCGGGGCCCACCTCGGATCCCCACTTCAGATGGCCAGCGACGAAGAAGCGCTCCCCGTGCACCCGGTGATGCACGGTCCCCGTCAGAAAGTTGGTGAACTGCACCACGGGCCAGGGCGAGGCGCCCT
>QKIM01000134.1 GCA_003249585.1 Deltaproteobacteria bacterium | reverse complement strand
CTCCACCACCATCCGCCTGGGCGGCACCCTCTCCGGCGAGCACGGCATCGGGATCTCCAAACGACGGTTCATGGCCCTCGAGCACGATCCCTCCGCCCTGGACATGATGCGGGCCATCAAGCGGGCCTGGGATCCGCAGAATCTGCTGAACCCCGGAAAAATCCTCTGACCGCACCTTTTCCCCTGACGGACGCCCCTGACATGCTAAAATAGGGCCACACACACCCTCCCGGAGGTTGCTCATGACCCTGCGTTCCCTCTCCGTTCTCGGCCTCTTCTCCCTCGCCATGGTTCTCCCCAGCACCGCCGCCGCCCAGACCGTGGCCCCCACCTGCCCGGCGGGGTACCACTACAGCAACGGACAGTGCCACCGCTCCTGCTACGGCGGCGGGTGCACCACCTATGCCCCCGCCTACCGCGCCACCTACCAGCAGCCCCCGGTCGCCTACCCCATGGAGGCGCCCGGCGAGAAGTCCGTGGCCCTGGCCTTCCTCCTGGAATTCATGCTCGGCTTCGGCACCGGCCATTTCTATGCGGGCAACGATGACTGGGCCACCGTGGGCCTGCTCTCGGGCATCGCCATGTACGGCGGCATCATCTACCTCGTGGACACGGCCACCTCGGGCGGCAACGTGGCCGTCCCCATCACCCTGGTCGTCCTGGGCGCCATCGGAAAACTGACCTCGGCCATCGCCGCCCCCATCGTCACCTCCGACGCCAACAGGAACAAGCGCATGCGCTACTACATGCAGATGGGTGGCAACCGGGGCGGCCTGTACGCCCACGACACCACCCTCCTCTCCATCTCCGGACGTGAAGACCACAAGGCGGGTTTCACCGCGCCGGCCGGCGCCGCCTTCTTCCTCCCCCTGGTCTCCGTCTCCTTCTGATCCCTGTCACTCGTGTTCTGAATACCCTCTACGGCCGTGAGGACTCACACACAGGGAATGGGTCTCGCCAAAGCTCGGTCGCACTCGCAGAGCGATTCGCGACCTTCATGCATGATACCCTACAGTCCGCTGATGAGCGAGTCGTAGCTGGGGGCGTATCTGCGCAGGGTGGTGTCACCGCAGGTGCCGTCGTAGCGGTCACCGAAGTAGTCCCACTTGACATCCCACGCCTGCCGGCCCGTGTCGTCGTTGCACACGTGCCTCCCGTTGTCATACAGAATGCTGTAGTCCGTCCAGCAGCCGTTCTCTCCCCACATGGCGTAGTATCTCGGCTTGTAGTCCTTGCCGTATTTGTAGGCCATGGGATCGGTGTAGGCACAGGTGCCGTGGTTGCAGTGGACGCCCCTGAAGATGTTCGCGTCGCAGACATAGCACTCTCTGTACCTCGCGGAGGCGGAGTGCTCGGCCATGCCGCTCACCAGGAAAGATTTGGCGTATATGGATGCCCTGTGACTGTACTTCTGCACCCCACAATGCCACTCCCTCGTGTTGTCAAAGCACGTCTGCCAGGCGGAACCGGCGTGGGTCGCGCTCGTGCTCGTGACGTAGTCGTAGCAGGTGATGAGCCAGGTGGCCTTGGTGATCGTGTCACCCTGGGGAGGAACAACCTCGACGACCCAGTCATCGAAGTGGCTCTGGTCAGGCTCGCGAACCATCGCGTGGCTCCCCAGCTGGTACAACGCGTTCTTCTCCCAGGAGACCTCCTTGGGAAACTCCACCTGGCCGATGACGTCCATGGCTTCCAGCGTCAGCATGAAGGATCGCATCCTGTGGCCGTGATCCACGTACCCCTCCACCTCGACCGTGTTGTCGTCGTCTTTCCACGAAGGATCGATGTATTCGTGGCCCCCCGTCTGGGTAAGGTATACCGCACCGAACTCGTCGAGAAACTGTACGTCAATCTCATACATGGGGGCTTCATCATCGCCGGCGAGCCACTGGGAGGACTCTTCTCCCCTTTTGGTCTGGAACGTGATGGACTGGCCGTCACGCTCGTAGATTCCCCTGATCCCGTTTTGAACATCCATGGAGTACACGGTGAGCACGCCTCCAAGCACGGGATGCGTGTATTGGGTCGCCTCCACCGTCATACTCTCCTGTTCCAACGCCACCTGTGGTGAACCGCAGCCCAATACAAAAACGCTCAGCAAAAAGTATATTCTCTTCATCGTGACTCCTCTCGGTCGGTGGATGATGGTCCGGCCCATTTGTTCGGTCCCTGCGGGGACAACGCAACGTTGATGCCCATAATATAGCAATATTTATTGCACAATATTTACAATGACCTATTCAGGATTCGGGTAGTGAAGATACAAAACAGTATGTATGGATGAATGAACGACGTGTATGACAGGAGAGGGAGGCGAGGGAGGGACTGCCCATGAAAAAGAGCCCCCCCTCTGGGAGCGTCCAGGCGGGCGGGTCACCTGTAAAGATTATAGTATTCCAGAAGTTCTTCCTTCCAGTGCCCGCGGATGAGGACGTGATGGTTTCCCAGCGGACTTGAGAGAAAATAGTCCACGCTCTCGTCGAGGCGCAGCTTCAGTTGGGTCCGGCAGCGCTCGGGATCCTCTCCATGTTCCAGGATTTCCCCGCTCGCCACGAAGAGCTGTGAGAGATCCTCACCGCCGATCCTCGCCAGGGTGATCTTCTGTGGAGCCACGATTCCCTGGATCCCGACTCCCAGGGAGGACTCGAAGTGGGAGCGGAGGCTGTAGCCGGTGAGCAGGTTTCGGGCGATGGTGCAGTGCGCGACCCAGACCGTGTTGTCGACCCTGTTCACCTCCTGGGGGTTCGCCATGAAGGGAACCTCGCCCGTGAGGAGGTTCATGAAGAGCATCGTCAGGGTCGCGGGGATATCCCCTTCGCACCCCGCCATGATGCCCTGGTCGATGAGGCTGGAGAGGGCGAGGCAGCCCGTTGTCTGCAGATTCGTCACGAGATCGAAGCAGCGCATGGTGCACGCGTCCAGGGCGTGCTCCTCGATGACCCGTCTGGTGGCCCAATAGACCTTGGACGCCTTCAGGAGATCAGCCGCGTCCGGCTCGACCACACAGGTGGTCCCGTCCACGTAGGATCGTTGAAACTCTTGGGCCTGATCGTCGCCCATGTCGTCCATGGCGGAGATGATCTCGGACATGGGGATCTTCACCAGCTTCGGCGTGAAAAGGTCTTTCGTTTTCTGAAGGTCAGCGGGGCTGGCGATGAGCCAGTCAGAGGGCTCTCCGAACACCCCGAGCCGGGTTCGGGCGAGCGCCCTGTGTGCATTGACCGCGTTGAGCAGACGCCGCAGTCCCTGGTAATCCTCCTCCCTGTCTCCAAGCATCACGATCCTCCCTCTCTTGTTGACCTGCTGCAGCCGGGCCAGGATCTCCAGGGCAGCCGGGAAGGAGTTGGACGAGGGGTGGGCCGCCAGGATGACAGGACCCTCCCATTCCATGGCTCTTTTCATCACCAGGTGCTCTGTACCCCCCGTCACGGTCAGGAGCACCAGGGGCTCCTCCTGAGAGAGGGGGGCGGCTCGATCGACGATCCGGTGATCCAGGTGGTGACGGGCGAGCTTTGCGCTGATCTCGCCCACCATCCGCTCGGTGTCACGGGGGGGATGGAGGACAGAGGCCACGGGTACCAGTTGAAACATGTTCTTCGCCTCCTGTGGGAGTGCCTTGACGTGCAGGCGGATCGTTCAACGTGTTCGGGGCCATGCTTGCATGATTCGAGGCGCGCGGCAACCGATTTGGTCCCTGGCCGCGCGGTAAAGAATGGGCCTGGCTGCCCCAGGGGCCAAAGCCTTGCGATTCTGACAAACTGTACGGTGGAGCAGTGGAAAGGAAGGGCTACAGCTGGGTGACCACGACGGTCCCGTTGCAGGAGCTGCTGCCGTAGCAGCCGGCGTGGATGGAGAAGGTGCCGGAGACCGACGGCGTGACGGTCATCTTGGACTGGAGCCCGCAGCCGTCGTCGCTGTAGGTGACCTGGCTGCCCGCGCTGTCGAAGAGGCGCAGGAAGGTGTCCGTGGAGGAGTTGTCGCAGGTGGCGATCTCATAGGTCTTGCCGGCGGTGAGCGAGACGGAGTAGTTGGTGGTGTACTGCTGTGCGGAGTCGGTGTTGCTCTCCACGTAGTAGCGGGGAGAAGGGTTGGAGCTCACCAGGTTGACGTTCACCTTGGCCGTGCAGGAGCCGCTGCCGTAGCAGCCGGCGTGGATGGAGTAGGTGGCGGTGTGGGTCGGCGTGTAGGTGATCTTTGACTGGAGGCCGCAGCCATCATCGCTGGAGGAGACCTGGGTCGTCCCGTTGAAGAGTCTCAGGTAGGTGTCATCATCGGTGGTGTCGCAGGTGGAGATGGTGTAGGTGGCCCCGGCCGAGAGCACCACGCTGTAGTTGGTGGTGTACTGCAGGGCGGAGTTGGTGTTGGTCTCGGAGTAGTTGTACATGTCGGGGTGGTTGTACCCCGAACGGGAGGAGTCGCTGCAGGTGGGGTATCCGGCCTCGGTGCCGGCGCTGAAGTCGGTGGACGAGTTGCCGTCGCCGCACCAGTACTGGCTGCCGGTGTTGGTCTTGCCGTAGACGAAGGAGGCCATCTGGACGCGGGAGTCGTCGTGGCAGTTATGCCCGTCGTTGGAGAAGGCGTCGTAATCGGTCTGGCAGGTGTAGGCGGCCCAGTCCGGTTTCTCGACCATGGACAGCGTGCAGTCCTGGGTCATGTCGCTGGGGCAGGTGCCGTGGTTGCAGAAGTCGAAGTAGGTGTAGGAGCCCGCGTTGTATTTATGGATGCGGGTGGCGGTGTGGTGGGCGATGACCAGGGTGGTCTTCTCATGCAGGCCCAGGAAGTAGTACCCACGGGAGAAGTCGGTGACCTCGTTCTCGTCGCCCGCGAGGCTTCCGCCACCGCCCGCCAGGGGGATGAAATCCTGGACGTCGAGGCTGCCGAACTTCTGGATGATCTCTTCATCCGAGGCCGCGATGCTTGCCAGTGCGGAGTTACCAAAGCTCTTGATGGCCTTGATCTCGTAGAGCATCTGGGCGGCCGTGCTGGCACCCTTCTCCGCGACGACCTGCGCCTCGATGCGCTGGGCGGCTTTTGCGACCAGGGCAAAGAGGTTGCGGTTCCCTTCGGGGGAAGGCAGCATGCTGTCCTGCACCAGGAGGTCATCTTCCCAGGTCGGGCCGACGAAGCGGTCGCCACCGCGCCGCAGATAGAGGAGGCGTCCCTCTCTGTCCGTAATGCGGGTGTCCATCTCATATTTGGGGAAGGTGGGGTCCTGACGGTATCCCTCGGGCGTCAGGCTTCCGCGCACCGCCTCGATGATGACGACGTCTTCCCCTTCGGCGTAGGCGACCTTGATGGAGCGCTCGACGTTGAGGGAGAGGATGGTCACGCCCGGTTCAAATACCGTATAGGAAGTTACCTCGGCGCCGGACTTTTCCTCGTTGTTCTGGGCGCTGTCGCTTTCCGAGCAACCGAAATACATGAGGCCGAAGAGGGTGATGAAGAGATAACGGGCGGTGGTTTTCATGGCGCGCTCCTTGTTCACTGCGAGAAGAGGAAGAGAGCGGGACATAAGTGATGTGTCGCAATGAACAGGGAACAGAAATGCAAATGCAATGCCAATTTTGAAATATCCATATGTCATTGAAAGCATTTCTTAATTTAGGATATTGGGTATTCGGTGTACGAAATACGATTGTACAGTTTTTGTACGAATGTTTAGATATTGCACAAACACGGCCAAATTAACCGAATCCATCGACTACGCGGTGTACGATATGTACAAAAATTTAACATACATCTGCATATCCGGATCTCTCGAGCTGCACAAAAGCCGCCGCCACACAATCATCCATACGACAGATCCGGTCATCGGAGAGGCTGAGGCTGACCATGCGCCCGGTCGTCGGGCCGCACGTCGGTATTCCCCCTATCGGCCATTTGTATCGACACAACCTGGAAAATGTGATTATCTCAGCATGGAATTCAAGAAACCGAGCAACCTTTTGTCCGATTGGGGAGTACCATGCGCAACGTCCACCTCTTCGTCACCGTCACCCTGGCCCTGTCGCTGATCGGCGCCGGCTGTAAAAACAAGCGAAAAGCCCGTCGTGAGCGTCACCTCAAAGCCATGAAGGAGGTCATCGGGCAATATGGGAAGCCCGCCGAGAAGATCCTCACCCGGCTTGGGCAGGTCGCGAAGATGATCGACGCGCGGCCGGCCCTCACGCCTGTCCCGAAACTGAAGCCCCGCACCCCCAGCCAGGTGATCTGCATGCTCGACGCGGATCTCAAGAAGCTCAACCGCAAGCCGAGCAAATACGCCGCCTTCTATCCCACGGTGTGTCTGAGCGCGCACGTGCATCGGGCCGCCTTTGCGCTCGCCAACCCCCTCGAGCAGCTCTACCCCGGAGCCCTCGACGAGGAGGACGTAGCCAAGCTCAAGAGCGCCCTCGTGGGGACGGCCATTTCCCGCTACCTCCTGGTGCTACATCCCACAGTCGCCAAAGAGCCCATGGTGGCCGGCTCTAAAAAGTACATCGCCGGCCGATTCGAGGGGGAGGTGCGCGTCTACGATATCTGGCTCAAGAAGCCCTATCTTGGGGGGTTCAAGGTCTCTGCAAAGGGCGGGGGTACCGCCTACGTCACCCTGGGGAAACAGTCCGGAGACCTCTCTGAAAACTTCAAGCGCAAGGCGCAGACGCAGTTCGACGCTCAGGTGAAGGCCAACCTGGGCGCCTCCTACTACATGCTGCAGTGACTCGAGTTGCGCAACGCCACGAAACATGCTTCTCCAGCCTGTAGGGTCCCATGGTCAAAAGGATGTTCAGAAAAATGCAGAAGCTCATGGCTGAGACTGGAAAGGGGCTTGGGTGCATGGCGCTTCATATCCTGTTCACCGATGCCCTTTGGTTTCTCCTCGGCAACTTCGCCATCTTCATGCTATCAGCGATTCAACTGGTGTACATTGGGCTGATCAACGCTCCCGGCGCGCGAAATGAGATGGAAGCCATAGGAGCTTTCGGGGAACTGTTGCTCATCGTCTCCCTCTTCTTCACCCTGGGACTGCTCGCCCTCTTCGCCTGGGGAACCCTTCGGCTGCAGCGGAAAAACCACCGTCTCCTCCGGCGCTCCAACAAAGAGGGCGTGTCCTGCAACCACTGGTGTTTCTTGTTGGTGCCTCTACAAAGGGCTCGGGATCAGAGGTCGCCCGATATCAGCGCCTTGGCGCCGCGCCAGCCCTTGAGCCGGGTGAGCTCACGCCGGACGCGGGAGCGCAGCGAGGGATAGCCCCGAAGACGCTGAGCCCCGGACCAGAGGGCCTTGGGCCAGCCCAGCAGCCGGCCGACGCGGCCGAGCGCGGCCGAGTCACCACGGTCGGCGTAGATGAGGGACAGCTTCAGGGCGCCGTGGCGCTCCTTGATGCGCCAGGGCGAGGAGAGGTCGTCGTAGGGCGCGATGCGCTCCTCGAAGTCGCGGCGGGCCAGCTCCATGAACCGGGCGCTCCGGACTCTCTCACCCTGCCGCTCCAGACGCCTTGCGTACCGCATCACCGCCGTGGGACGGTCCACGTAGGTCCCCTCAACCAAAAGGTTGGTGGTGTATCCGCCGATGACGGAGACGAAGACGATGGCGTAGGTGAGGGGGTAGGAGAGGATCCGGAAGATCAGGTGGGGGGGCTTCTCGGGGGCGAGCCGGCGCCCCTCGCTGCGGGCCTGACGACGCAGCGCCATGCGCCGGTCCAGCCGATACTTCTCCAGATGCAGAAGGATCCCCACCGCCAGGAACATGACGCCGTTCTCCACGAGCATGGACCAGTAGGGGACCGGAGCGGCGTTCATGAAGTAGTGCTTCACGCCCCAGTGCAGGAGCGTGCTGCCCACTATGAAGACGCCGAAGACCCCGGCCCACAGCCGCAGGTACGGGTGCTGGCGCTTGCCCATGACCAGCGGGTAGAAGAACATGTCCACCAGCATGTCGCGAAAGTGTACGTTCCAGCGGCGCCACCACTCCAGCACCGAGGGGGACCTGAGGGGCGACCGGAAGGCCAGGGTGACCTTCGCCCCGAGCCGGTTGTAAAGGCCGGTGATCATGTAGGAAGACCCCAGTGCCCAGAAGACGGGCTCCAGCGGATACCCCCAGGGGAAGAGGATCGCCTTCATGTGGGGCAGGCCGGAGAGGCGCATAACCGCCGTGTCCAGGAGCCGGTAGGTGAGGTAGAGGGCGAGGCCCGCGGCTACGTAGAGAGTCCCACGGCCCTTCACCTCGGCCGTGGGCTCTTCCAGGGCGGCCAGCTCCTCCCGTCTGGGCAGGGCGAACATGTAGGGCAGCATGAAGGGCGCCGGCGCCAGGAAGAAGTAGGTCAGAAGCTCCCTGAGGGTGATCCCCGAGAACTTCGCCCGGGCGATCTGGTAGTGATACCAGAAGAGCCGCAGCGGGAGGAAGAAGGCGAACATGACCCCCGCGGGCCCGAACTCGGGATGGTAGACCACCTGCGGAAAGAGCCGGAAGGAATAGAGCGCCATGACGGCGCCGTGCAGGGCCACCAGGGTCAGGTGCTTGATCCAGGGCGCGACGCGGCTGCGCACCACGAGCCAGTACGGGATGAGCACACCCAGGGAGAGGATCGTGAGGTGCAGTGACGCCAGGATGGAG
>QKIM01000680.1 GCA_003249585.1 Deltaproteobacteria bacterium | reverse complement strand
ACTCGGCCCGGTCGAAGCGGCTGGCGACAGAGTTCTCCTCAGCCGCGATCGACGCCGCCAGGGCGGATTTCATGCGCGCATTTTTCTTGAGTGTGCTCATGGGACGTGGAAAGAGGTTTTCGGCTTAACGGAGACAGGAGATCACTTCGTCGACCAGGGCATCGACCTCCTTGATGGCCGCAGCAGCCTTGTAGCCAAGGTCATGCACCGTGCCCCCGAAGACGGCAGCCTGTCGGTAGGCGGTCCGTTGATGGAGGATCGAGGCGGCCACCGGGATGCCGTATTCGGGAAGGATCTCGATGGCCTCCCTGGCCAGCGAGGTGTTGGGCTGGCACTGGTTGACCACGATGCGGGATTGAAGCAAGTCGTTGACTGCCGCCATCCGCTCGATGACCTGGCGGATGCCAACCGATCCCCAGAGGTCTGGGGGACTGGGGATCACTGGGATCAAGCCAATATCCGCAATCAGAAGCGCACTTTGGGGCGCAGCAGACTCTGCGGCCGGGGGGCAGTCGATGACGATGTAGTCATAGTCATCCACAAACTTTCGGGCCTCCCGCGGGAGCTTGCTGCCGGTCGCGCTGAGATCGATGACGGAGGCGGGAAAGGGAGTCTCGTCGGAGGCCGAAGACGCCCAGCGTACAGCAGTCGCCTGAGGGTCTGAGTCGATGACGAGCACCTTGTGTGACCGCTTTCCGAGAGCGCCGGCCACCTGCATGGTGATGGTGGTCTTCCCTACCCCGCCCTTCTGGTTTACTACCGCGATGATCTTTGCTGCCATGGCCAACCGTACAGAAAAATATGAATAGTATAAATAGAATAAATAGTTATAACGATAAAAACAATATAAAAAATTCATATTATTTTAATCGTTAAAATGGTATAAATAGTTTATATGATATAAACCGTTTATAGGATTGTCTTGGGCTGCCGGTGCTGTTATGGTGTGCGTCTCACGTTTTATGTTTTCCGGAAGGGATCATCGCCATGCCCCGTCCAAGATACCGGATCACTCCATCCGACCGGCCGTTTGCTTCCGCCTACCTGGGGCGCCAGATCGAGCAGCAGACTGAGGGCTTTCCCGGCCGCATCGACCGGGAGGCCTCCGGGTGGGTTGAGGCGCTCTATCATGCCGGCGAGGCCTTCCAGACGAGCCGTGGGGACGCGGATACCCTTCAGGCCTGGTGCGCCACCTATCTCTCCGAGCTGGACTGGGTACGCCTGAAGAACGCCATCCGGGACGCACGGCGGCGTCTCCGGGAGCGACTGGGGGAGAAGGAGGCGATGGTGAGCACCAAGCTGACGCGGGAGGCCTGGCTTATCCTGTCCCATCTTGCTACGCATGAGGGTCTCACGCTTTCAGAGTTCATCGTGAGTTCCCACAAGACGGCCTGGATCGCGATGGATTCGGAATAGTTTATATGATATGAATAGTTTATATTGTTTGTTATATACTCTTGTTATAACAACGATTTCCCGCGCAACCATCGCAACTGCTCCACCTCCAGTTCCCCCACATCGGTGATCTCCTGGGGGATGTACACCACCCCCCGCCAGCGGCTCTCGAAGCCCTGCTCCCAGTCGAAGGCCTCGCCCTCCAGGTCCGCTTCCTGGGCCAGCCTTGCCAGCGCCGCGGCCTGGCCCTGCCTTCCGGCCGCGTCCCGGTCGTACACGAACCGGAATTTCTTGATCCCGCTCGCGTCGGCCAGCTCCCGCAGCCTGCGGATCTGCTCCTCGGTCAGGTGGGCGCCGAAGGTGGCCACTGTGTTGCAGAGTCCGGCCTCCACCAGTTTGGCCACGTCGAAGCATCCCTCCACCACCAGCCAGTGGCCGCTCTCCTGGGCATGCTGGCGTGCCCTGGGGTCCAGCAGGGCATGGTCCAGGTTGTAGAGCTCCAGCCGCTTGTTGAAGCCGCCATAGAACTTCCACTTCCCCTCCTGTTCCGCCTGCGCTGGGGTGGTGGCCCGGCCGATGTGGGAGAGGATCACCGCTTTGCCCTCCCGCACCCCCCGAATCTGGAACACCACCCGTTCGTTGAGCGGACTGCGGGAGCCCTCCAGGTAGCCGCAGCCCAGATATTCGGAGATCCCCCTGCGTTGCAGCTGCGGGTGTTCCATCTGGAGCCTGGGCAGCAGGGTCTGGCGGATCGGCGGATTCTCCCGTCGCTCTTCATCTCCCTTCTCGCTCTCCTTCCTCTCCCCCCTTTCTTCTCCTTCACCGCGTTTCTTTTGGCCTGGGGGGAGGTGAATGGACCGGGTGGCCTCTGCTGATGTCCGGGCGGCCGGGGCCGGGTTCCCACTTGATCCTGGGGCGGAGGAGTCGGGGTTGGCCGGCGGGGCAGGGAAGGGGACCGGGGTAGGGCAGGGCGGTGCGGCGAGTCCCTGCTCGATGAGCCAGTGTCCCGCCTCGAAGCAGTTCAACGTTTTTCCGGTGCGTAGGCCGATCACCCGCTGCGCCAGCTCGATGACGCCACCCCCCTGGCCGGTGCTGAAGCAGTACCAGCCGTGGTCGTTGATGTGGAAGGAGGGGGTCTGGTCCTCGGCCAGGGGCGAGTGCGCCCACCAGTCGTGGTCGTTGGAGGCCGGGGTG
>QKIM01000163.1 GCA_003249585.1 Deltaproteobacteria bacterium | reverse complement strand
CGCTGGCTGAGCGACTGGTTCCACTCTTGGACATGCTCACCGACGAGGCACGGGAACAGTGTGGCCGCCGGCTCGGAGAGCTGGCCCTGGCGAGCCTCGAGGCCCCCTGGGAGTTCGAGGCCCTGACCCGCCGCTATGATCTCCTGCGTGCGCACCTGCCCCCCCGGGTGCGCGAGGCGTGGCTGGATCGGCTGCTGGAGCTTGCACCTCAGGCTACCTTCCGGTCCCTGAACACCCTCATCCATATCTCCCTGGCAGGCGAGAGCGTCGAGCGGGTGCGGGCCTTCAAGGAACTGAACGCGCGCAAGGCACGCACCATCGAGGACCTGCGCTGGCTGCGCGCGGAACAGGGGGATCATGAAGATACATAACCGCAAAGGGAGGGCACGCCACGGCATGCCCGTACGGAAGATAGGCCCTGCCTGCGCAGGAGCAAGGGCGATATCGGTCCTACTGGCGGGGAGGCACACAGATGCCCAGGCGCGAGGGAGAGGTCTCGATGTCCCCTTGGTTGCTGACGGGCAGTGCACTGTCGGCACCGTAGAAGCGCGAGAAGCTGTAGCAGGTATACGGGTTGCCAAAACCGTCGGTCAGGCCGGCGCAGACCGGGTTGCCGACCTCGGTGTCCGCGTCGCAGATCCGCTGACAGACGTGGGTCGATGAGGAGGGGGTGTTGTAGGGGTCGTCGACCATGCACAGGAGGCCGGCGGCACAGTCCTGGTTCGTGGCATTGTCGTCACAGGCCGCGCCGTCACCCTTAGGGGAGCTCTCCATGGCCAGACAGATTCCCGTCAGGGACGCGCCCCCGGGGAGAGGCTGGCACGACTGGCCCGCCGGGCAACTGACGCCGATGGAGGTCGGTTCCTGCGTCAGCACATTGCAGGTGATGGCCGGGGTGTCCCCATAGGAGTTGCCCGAGCCCGAGGCCCAGCAGATCCCCGAGTCGGCCGTCCGGAGCCCGTAGAAGGGGTCGGTGGAGTCCAAGGTGAACCGGCTCGTGTTCAGGCAGTTGTACAGACCGGGGCAGGTGTCCGAGCCCAGGGGATTGCACACGATGCGGCACAGCCCGTTGTCACAGACCCCGCCGGCGCACTGCTCGGAGGCGTCGACGGTCGCTTCGCCCAGAAGCAGCTCCTGACATGCGCTCGCCGGGGGAAGCTGCCCCTGAGGGAAGCAGTAGCCCTTTTCGTCCATGGCAAGGAAGCTCGGGAGGCAGGTCCCAGAGGTTCCATCGGCGTAGGAACAGCTCCCATAGGGCTGCACGCCGTCGACGGCCGGGCCGCACTCGGCCCTCATGCAGTGGGCCCCGTCGGTGCTGCTGCAGTCGAAGAGATACCCGCAGTCCGCGGTGGCTGCACACTGCTGCAGGCACAGGGGCTCGTCAAGGGTGGTCTCGTTCACGCAGTCGGCGGGCTGCCCGTTGTGGGAGCAGCACTCCCGGGGATCCGTGGCCAGCGGGTTGCAGGCGTCGTACTGGCCGGTCATGTTGCAGGTCTCAGTGCACAGGGACGTGTCGAACATGCACGTATCCGAACACGAGAGGGTGCCCCCGGTGAAAATGCCCCAGGAGTCGCACTGCATGCCGGCCAGGTTCGTGCCGTCGCACTCCTCCTGTTCGTCGATGGTCCCGTCGCCGCAGCGGGTGCAGGCCGACAGATCCCACCGGCAGTCCACGCACACCGCATCCCCCGATGGAAAGAAGGTCGGGTCTACCTGCTCGCAGGGCAGCGTGTCGGGCGTTTCCACGTCGGCGCCGCACTCCTCATTCTCCTGCCCTGTACCGTCACCGCAGTAGCCCGCGGCGATGCACTCGGTGAGGTCCTGCGTGCAGTCGCTGTTGCAGGCCAGGTTTCCGTAGTAATAGCCCAGGGACTCGCAGGTCTCGCCCCCGAGGTCGTCGCCGTCGCACTCCTCGGTCTCGTCCTTGACGTCATCGCCGCAGATATAGCACCCCGAGTCATCGATCTCGCAGACGCCCGTGCAGACGAGCGCTCCGCCGTCGAAGCCCATGGAGCCGCAGGTCTCACCCCCGAAGTGGTCGCCGTCGCACTGTTCCTGGGGGGCCTGGATGACGCCGTCCCCGCAGCTGCCTCCCGTACACTCGGTGGTGACGATGTGACACGTTTCGGAGCACGAGATGCTGCCGCCGTAGTACCCGAGGGAGAAGCAGTCCTGCCCGTCGAAGCTCTGCCCGTCACACTCCTCCCCGACATCGATGACCCCGTCTCCGCAGGAGTCGGAGCTGGTGTTGTCGGTCTCGCACCCCAAAAGAAGAAGACTGGCCACCAGCATTTTCACGAGTGCACGCATCACATCACCGTTGAACCTTCCCTTTGAATGACTGCATTGTGCCATATCGCCGGACCAACGGAAATACCTTTTCTGGTCCCTCCCTCAACACGTCGTTGGAGGCGTATCGTCAGGTTCAGACCGTGTATTCGCGGCGGTCGAGGCGGATGTACCAGGGGGTCGTGGACTTCACGGGGTGCAGGGCGTTCCAGAGGCCGTCGGGGAGGTAGACCGAAGCGTCGCAGTGGGCGCAGGCGGTCACCCGGGGCATCTCGGCGGTGATGGTGAGCCCCGCGGCGCACTGGGGGCAGTTGAAAGCCACAGGTTTGACGGCGGTCTCGTCCACGTCGGCGGCCACGGCCGCGCCGTCGTCTTTCGTCTCCCGGGCGTTGTACATCATGGTCACAGGCTCGTGGGTCAGGCGAGCGACCCAGTCCGGCGTGGGTCGGGCCGTGTTCACGTGACCGCAGGCCGGACAGGGGATGTCGCGGGCCTCGTGCCCGCCGAGCTGGTCCTCGGGGAGATCCTGGCCGCACTGGGCGCACGTGGGGCGATGGAAGTCCAGCGTCGTCCCCTTGGGCGGGCTCATGAACCAGGTGCTGTAGCCGAACCGAGAAAAACTCTCCTCCTCGGGCGTCATGGCCATGGCGACCAGCGTCTTGATCCAGCCCATCCTCCCGATCTCCACGGCCTTGCCGCAGGAGCCGCAGGCGGGGGAGGTGTGGAAGCCGTTGAGGGGCAGTCCGCTCCCGCAGTGGGGGCAGGTGTCCAGTCGCGTGATCCGGGCGTACTGCGGCGCCTCACGGCTCATGGAGAGCGGGATCTCGTTGAAGGCACGGTCGATGTGTTGCGCCAGTTCGAAGGCGTCACGCCGGAGAGCGTCGAACTCCTCCACAAAATCATCGTCCTCAATCGCCGCGGCCAGATCGAGGGTCAATTCGATGGTCCGGTAGATGGTCATGGAGGTCACCCAGCCCCGCCAGCGGTCCACGAAGGCCTCCAGGGTGTCCAGCAACCGCTCGTCCCGGAAGGCGGCCTTGAAACGGCCCGCCAGATGCGCCCGCTTAAAGTACGCGTCCAGCTTCCCCCGGGTGGTGAAGGTCTTCTCTTTTTCCATCCTGCGGAACCACGAGTGGGCCATCCACTGCGTGGAGAGATAGACGTGTCCCGGCACAAAGGGCATCCCGGACCAGACCACGCGCACCTCCAGGGAACACTCGGGCAAGGAACTCTCAGCGGTGGGCCTGAACTCGTACCGGCACTCCCGACCGTCGAACGCGGCGTAGAGGGAGGCATGCTCCTTGAACTTCAGCAGACTCGGGACAGGTTTCTCCGGTTCCTTCCGGGCCAGCTGCGTGGTGAAGGCGCAGGGGACCGTGAAATCCTCCTCCGTGGCTCCGCTGTACCACCTGTCCGTGGAGTAGAGGAAACCGGCGTCTGCCAAGCGCCTGGCCACCTCTTTGCTCTGGGCCTCGCGACGCTTGCGCAACCTGTGCAGGCGGACCAGGATTGCGATGATCCCCGTCACCATCGCGACAAAAATAACTCCGAACACTATCGTCTGAACCATTCTGTCCTCCAGGGCACGTTGCCTCTGTCAAGGACTGTATCTGATGTCCATAAAAAAAGAAATCCTCTTTCCCGCCGGAGCTGGACACGCTCTGGAGTTTGGAGTATATGAATATCCGGAGGTACACCATGAACAGCAGGTCCATCATCCCCGTGATCGTCACCATCACGCTCGTGTGCCCAGCCTTCTCCTCCTGCGACTCGAACTCTGAAGAGCATGCGCCCTGGGTTGACACCTACACCCACCAACGCCTGGGGATCAACCGCTACGTGGAACCCGCAGGTGCCGTCTGGTCCTGGGGAACCAACGCCAGCGGCTACTTCGGGGACGGCTCCGTCATGCTCGCCTACACCCCCATGGAGGTCACTGCACCCGTCGCCTTCGCCAAAGTGGGCGCCGCGGCACACAGCTCCTGGGGGATCACGACCGGGGGCGATCTGTACTGGTGGGGAGAGCACCTCTTCGACAGCGGTTTCGCCGATTCCCCCACGCGCATCGAGCTGGACTTCCCCGTTGCCGACCTCTCCTGCATTGAAGACTCCTGCGTCTTCCTGGGCACCGACGGGCTGGTCCGCACCAACTACGATCTCGCCGGCGACTGGGCCCTGGACACGATCTTCCCCACGGTGTCGGCTTCCCTCGTGGCCACCGCCGTCACCATAGGCAGATACCGCGCCTGCGCCCTGGACACCGGGGGCAGCGCCTGGTGCTGGGGCGAGAACGACGCCGGACAGGCGGTCCCCGGCGACAGCCGCACCTTCATCGATACCCCCACCCGCGTGGCCGGCGGGCCCTACACGCAGCTCACCGCCGGCCCGGGCCTCTTGACCTGCGGCCTCACCGCGGAGGGCGAGGCCATGTGCTGGGGTGTCGACGACACCTTCGACCTCGATGGCCCGGACGCACCGGTCTTGGTCACCCCCGAGGCACGCTATACCGCCATCTGGGCGGGCTACTTCCTCGTCGGCGCGCTCGCCCAGGGCGGCCTGGTCAACTATGACAACGCAGCCACGACCACCCTGCCCGACGTCGCCTTCACCGCGATCGACGGCTACGAATACGGCTACTGCGCCCTGGCCGATGACGGCACCCTTTACTGCTTCGGCGGACGGGACGCGTTCAAGGGAGCCGGGGAATCACCCGATTTCTCCACTGCAGTCCCCCCGGTGGGCGGCGGGGTCTCCTTTGCGAACTTCGGGGTCGGCGGCACCCCCCCCACGTGTCTCTCCACGGAGGAACAGCACGTGTGCGGCCTGGCCGCCGACGGGCGCACCCTGTGCTGGGGCGGCAACACGGCGCACCAGCTGGGCCAGTATCTGGTCACGGCCAGCGCCACACCCCTGATGACGCCCTCGGATCTGGACATCATCGCCACCACGGGGCCCCTGCTTCTGGACAGCGCGGGTGACCTCTACATCTCCACCGCCATGATCGATGAAGATATCCTCAGGGCCGGTCTGTGGCCCGTGGCCACCGGCTACGGCTTCGAGCGGCTCTCCCATCGGCCCGGTGGGCTCCTCACCTGCGCCATCGACGGGGCCGGGCGGGTGTCCTGCTTCGACGTGTGCCTGAACGGCTACGAAGTCACCTTCCAGGGCCCCTGTTCCCCCACGTCCGTGGACCTCCCCGCCCCCGCCGCCCAGGTCGTCACCGTGACAACCATGGGCTGCGCCATCGTCGAGGGAGGCGCGGTCCATTGCTGGGCCCTGCCCACCAACACAAGGACCCCCTCGTGTCAGGAGCCGCCCTGCGGAGCCTCCGCGCCCGTTCTCCTGCCCGCGAAGGGGAAGGCCGCGTGGCTCGCCGCGGACAACACCCACCTCCTCGTCCTCACGACCGACGGCGAGCTCTTCGGGTACATGCTCGACACCCAGACCGAGCTGTTCCAGGAGCCCTTTGCCCTTCCCTCTTCGGTCCCGGCGGTCAAGGTGTGGTTCAGCAACGGGCAGCTCCTGGGGCTCACGGCCGAGGGCGCCCTGGTGACGTGGCGCTCCCTCGCCTCGGACGGCGAGCTCTACTACGAGGGGCACCTCCCCTTCACCACCGTGGCCTTCACCGACAGCTACTCCGGCGAAGCCTGCGCCCTCACCGCCGACGAGCGCATCTACTGCTTCACCCACCAGCAGCCTCCCACCCTCTTCTTCGATCCCGCAAACCCCTGATCCCGTGCACCGGGAGGGCTCGCCACGGCAAGCCCGTACGGAAGATAGAGGGCTCGCCTCGGCAAGCCCGTACGGCAGGACGTGTCCTGCCCGCTGGAGGAGGGCTCGCCACGGCAAGCCCCTACAGAAGACCCTTGTACATTGCATTGTGTAGGGGCAGGACGTGTCCTGCCCGCTGGAGGTGGGCTCGCCACGGCACGCCCGTACGGAAGATGGCGGACTTTACTGGGCCTTGAGGATCATGATGCCCCGGGCGGGGACTTCAACGGTGCCGCCACCGTCGACCGTGTCGCCGGAGACGAGCTCGGTGTAGGTGCCTGCGGGGAGGCCGGAGACCTGGTTGGCCTGGCCGGCGCGGTTGACCATCACGTAGACGTCCTCCTCGGTGCCGCAGCCCACCATCTTGTAGGAGAAGGTGTCCTGCCCGCCCACGAGGGTCACGCGGTAGCCGCGGCGCAGGGCCACGTTGCTGTTGCGGATGTTGATGAGGGTGCGCACGCGGTCCTGCAGCCACTGCTGGTTGGTGGAGAGGCCGTCCCACTGCATCATGCGCCGGTTGTCTGGGTCGCCGCCGCCGGACATGCCGATCTCGTCACCGTAATAGATGAGGGGCACGCCGCGGTTGGTGAGCATGATGCCGAAGGCCAGGGCGAGGCGCTCGTAGGGCTCGATGTCCCATGGCTGGGTGTAGGAGCCGGAGTCCCAGCTGTTGCCCACGTTGGAGCCCGTGTAGCAGTCGGTGATCTGCCCGGAGGCGAAGTGGATGGCGCGGGGGATGTCGTGGTTGCCCACCCAGGTGGACATGAGGGTGTTGGAGGCGTAGTAGTTGTCGTTGCCGTCCATCCAGCCGAAGAAGGCGTTGAAGTCCATGCTGTAGTTGAAGACCGTGTCACACAGCCGCTTGCGCATGGGGAAGTCGAACTGGCCGTCGAGCTTGGTGGAGGGGTCGATGAAGTTGGCCAGGGTCTGCTGACTGTCGAAGTCGTAGGTCTCGCCCACGAGGTAGAAGCGGCCGCCCGTGGGGGTCGGATACTCGCTGTTGAGGCGGGTGCGCAGCTCCGTGAGCCACTCCATGGGCACGTGCTTGATGGCGTCGAGGCGGTAGCCGTCGATGTCGAAGTTCTTGGCCCACCACACGGCGTCGTTGATGGACCAGGCGCGGACCTCGGGGTTGTAGAAGTCGAAGGGGGGCAGGTAGTCCGTGAAGGCGCAGCGGGTGCTGTAGTAGTCGTGGTTCCAGTTGTCGGGGGAGCACAGGATGGTGTTGCCGTCCTCGTTGTAGAACCAGCTCTGGTGGTTGGCGTAGAGATCCGAGGCGATGTCCACGTGGTTCATGACGTAGTCGAAGAGCACGTACATGTTGTCGGCGTGGAGGCTGTCGATGAGGCTGTGCAGATCCGAGTCGGTCCCCAGCCGGGACTCCACGGAGGGCGTGGGGGTGGGGTTGTCGGGGTCGCTGTAGTCGATGTTCCCCGGGGAGGGCCAGTAGCCGTGGTAGGCCGAGTACAGGTGTGTGTCGGAGTAGGGGTCGATGGCGGCCCCGGCGTACTCGCGGTTGTTGTAGGGGGCGGAGAGCCACACGGTGTTGATGCCGAGGTCCGCCAGGTAGGTGAGCTTGTCCTCGACGCCGGCCCAGTCGCCGCCCTGATACTGGGCTTCCCAGGTGGCGTTGTCCACGGGGGAGTTCGCGTTGTCGCTGTCGAAGAAGCGATCCACGAGCACGAAGTACATCACGGCGTCCTCCCACTGGAAGACGTCGGGGTCGCCGCACTCGGTGGAGCCGCCGCAGTCGGCGGGGCAGTTCTGAACGGTCTCGCCGTCGTCGCAGGTGCCGTCGTTGTTGCACGCGGGGGGGCAGTCGGCGGGGCAGTTGGCCGTGGTCTCGCCGTCGTCGCAGGTGCCGTCGTTGTTGCACACGGGGGTGCCGCCGCCGGGGAGGGTGAGCACGAACACCTGGCTCACGGAGGAGGGTGTCGCGGCGTTGTCCTGGGGGAGGGTCTGGTTGGCGAAGTACTGGCCGTCCTCGTTGATGAGGCGGGCGAAGAGGGCGATCTGCGTCCCCTCGGGGTAGTCCCCGCCGAAGAGGGTGTCCAGGGGAATGCTGGCCTCGAAGCCGGCGCTTCCCGCCACGACCTGGCCCTCGGCCCAGGGGAAGTTGGTGCCGTCGAGCCCGATGTTGCGCCACCCGGCCTCGTCGACCAGGGTGCCCGGCGCGGAGGCCATGCCCTTGGTGCCCACGGCCCAGTCCGCCTTGAAGGAGCTGTCCGTCACGGTGATGCTGGCGCTCACGGAGTTGTCCAGGGCGCCGTCGTTGTCCGTGGTCGAGGAGATGACCACGCCCTGGCTGGAGGTGCCGTAGTCGGTGTCGATGAAGACCACGAGGCTGTTGGCCGCCTCGACGAAGCCCTGCACGCCGATGTAGAGGTTGTTCGAATCATAGGCGGCATAGAGCCCGGTCATGACGTTGGTGCCCCAGTCCGTGGCCGTGGTGTCGGTGCCGACGTGCTGATCCGCCGACCAGTCTCCCTCGACCTCGGTGATGGTGCCGTCGATGTTGGGCGTGCCGTAGAGAGGATCGCT
>QKIM01000027.1 GCA_003249585.1 Deltaproteobacteria bacterium | reverse complement strand
CACGGTAGATCTCAGCCATCCCGCCGGAGGCAATCTTCTCTATTATCTCGTACTTATTGAAAAAATCAGACAAGGGTCCCTCCCCGCGAGTCTCGCATTCGACACCGCGGTACGTATAATTTTCGACGCGGGTGCATCTCTGTTGCACACCATCAATACGGGAAATCGTCCAGGAGGGACAGGAAAAAATCCCGATGAAGCAGCGACACTTGACTCCGGAAGGCAAAAGCGCCACTATCCTGATGCGGCCACAGCGCCCGAGGATGTCCCATGGAACAGACACGCACCGAACTGCTCTCCCTCATCGAATCCCTCAAAACACAGCAGGAGCGCACCGCCGTCAAACTGAAATTTCTCCAGGAAGAGATCCCGCGCATGCGCGAAGAGATCGAAGAACTCCGGCACCTCATCGCCGAAACCGCCTCCGTCGAAGCCAACGGTTCCAATGTCGAAACGGCTCAGACACCACGTTAATCCTCTCTCCCAGCAGTACCTGGCCTTCACTCCCAAAAACCTCACACCCCCGGGGGAGGTTCTCGAGGTGGAGCTCGGCTGCGCCGAGGGGGAATTCCTCTTTCGCCGCGCCTCCCAGAAACCCGGGCACCACGTGGTCGGGATCGAGATACGCCGGGATCTGGTGGCAAAGATCAATACCATGGCGCTGGATCTGCCCCCGGGCCAGCGGGTTGAGGCGATCTTCGCGAATCTCAATATCCATATCCCGACGCTCTTCGCTCCCGCCAGCGTAGATCGTTTCTTCATCAACTTCCCCGATCCATGGTTCAAAAAGCAGCACCACAAGCGGCGGGTGGTCACCCCCGAGCTGCTCGCCGAGCTGTGCGAGGCGCTGAGGCCCGGCGGGGAGCTGTTCTTCCAGTCGGACATCTTTGATCTGGCCCTGGACGCCCTGTCGGTCATCGAGGAGTTCGGCGAAGGACTCGTCCACAACGTTCGCGGCCCCTGGTCCTTCTTTCCGCACAACCCCTACGGTGTCCCCACCCGGCGTGAGGTTCACGTGAGCGAGAAGGGAGGCGACATATGGCGAATACTCTATACACGTTTGTGATCGCGGCGATCCTCATCCAGGTCCCCCTCCTGCACGAGCCCTTCCCCGACAACCTGCCCAACGATCTTCCCTCCCGACGAAAAAACAGCACCTCAGACATCGACACCGACAAACCGGGAGATCCCGACAGCCCTTCGAGCGCCGTGGATCCCCTCAAGTCCATCGACGACGTGGACTTCAAGCTCGAAAAACTCCTCAAGAAGCTCATCCAGCGCAAGGACGACTCGCAGCCCGAGTCGGGCTCCATGACGCTGGACAGCCAGACCGACACCTGGACCCCTCCCGAGCACCACGTCAAATCCACCTTCGATCCTTCCATCTTTCCCAACGAACGGGTGTGGGTCCATGACAGCGTCCGGTTCGACCAGGGCCGCCTCACCACCTTCTCTTCGCGGCAGCAGCTCAAGCGCATCCCCACCACGTCCATGGTGGACCCCCAGACCCACCGCTTCTTCTGGGGAGAGTTCGAACTCCGCCGGCAGTCGGGATATTTCATCATGCCTTCGGTCTCACCGGACATGAAGATCATCGACGTGGTCCGCGAGGGTTCCTCGGACGTCAAATACTGGAAAGACGGAAACGGGGTCTTCTATCTCGGCCCCATCCGGCGCCGCTACGGCAAGGAGACGGTGCGGATCCGCGTTGCCGCGCCGGAACACTATTTCTCCCTGGATGACATTCCCCCCTTCACCCTCGGTCCCGGGGCTGACTTTTCCGGCGCCGACCAGCTCCTCGCCCTGTCGAAGAAGACCTTTGGCGACGGGACCGACGGGCGCACCTGGCTCAAGGCGATGATCGCCTACTTCCGTTCCTTCTCCGTCAAACCATTGGCCCCTTATGACCCGCGACGTCCCGTCTTCGAGGCCATCTTCGGGCAGAAACGCGGAGTGTGCCGTCACCGTGCCCTCGTCTTTACGGCCATGGCGCAGGCCAACGGGCTCGAGGCGAGGATGGTCTTCAACAGCGTCCACGCCTTCGTCGAGGTGCGCATCCCGGGAGAGACGGGGTTCCGCCGGGTCGACCTCGGGGGCGCCGTCATTCCCGAGTCCATGCGACCCAGACCGGATCCTGCCACACCGGACCCCCAGAGAGGCGCAGACCCATCACGTTCCACCAGGAAATACGCCTTCGCCATCGAGGGGCCCGGCTTCATGAACCCCGACACAAGCTACACGCTCACCCTCACCCATGACCAGTCTCCTCCACCGCTTCTGTGGCTGAGGCTCGTAGACCACACGGGCCGAAACTGGTTCGAAAGGCCGCTCTATCCGTCCCTGGACAAGAGGATCCAGAGGGTGCAGGTCATGCTGCCCCGGGAGATCCCGCCAGGCACCTACCGATTCGTGCTCACCCCCCGCTGATACTGAAGTACTCACAGGAAGAACTGGCTGGGGCTATTTATCGACGTACTGCTTCTCCGTGCGCTCCTGCTCCTCTTTGCAGCGGATGCACATGGTGGTCACGGGGCGTGCCCTGAGGCGTCCGGGGGAGATGTCTTCCTCGCACACTTCGCAGATCCCGTACTCATTCTTGTCCATACGGTCGAGGGCATCTTCGATCTTGCGCAGGAGGTACTTCTCACGATCGCGAAGACGAAGCTCGAAGGAGAGCAGATACTCGCTGGAGGCGAGGTCGTTTTCATCGGCCATTTCGTTCCGATCGAGTCCCATGTCACTGTTGAGCTGCGCCTTGGCCGCAACCAGCAGCTTTTTCCGGCGCTCTTCAAGCTCGGCACGAATCTCTTGGAGTTCTTTGGGTGACAACGGCATGGCGCAATTCCTTTCCACCGAAAACAGTACCAGGTCCCGCCGCCGTGAGGCTGCAGTCCAAGTGGCTATGAAACCTTGAATATACCAAGCTGATATAATTCAGTCAAGGGGAGGACTGACAATAATCGCCCGGGTGATCAGTGGGAGAATACGTGAATTTTTAACGATTTCGGCGAATCGCGACGAGGGTCACGAGGAGAAGGGCCATGAGCGGGACAGAAAGCGGCAGGGGCCCGTCACCGGTCCTCTGGGAGGTGGAACAGCCGAACCATCCCTTGCCGTCGCCGTCATTACCGGAGTCGGGTTCGGCGTTGAAGGGGAGGCAGTAGGTTCTGTTGGTCTCGTAGCAGCCCGTGGCCGCGGGACAGCCTTCAGATTCGTACCGGCTGCACATGGGAGCACACCGGAAAGAGCCCGCCGCGGCCTCCACGCAGAAGAGCCCCGTCTCGCAGGTGGCATTGGAACAATCATCTCCCACCTTCAGGACCCCGGAGGTCTTGCAGAACTGCCCGTTGTTTGCGCTGGCACAGAAATATCCGGCCTCTTCACACTCGGCTCCATCGGAGCAGTCCGTGGAACAGTGCCCGATCCCGGTCCCGAAGTCGGCGCACTGGAGCCCACCGCCACAGTCTGCGTTGGAGGTGCAGGGATCGCCCATCTGTCCGACAGGCCCCTTCTCACAGGCGCCGTCTGCACAGTGGAACCCTTCGGAACAGGGGCTCTGGGAGCTGCAGGTGGTGCTGCAGTAATGGACCAGAGCATCGGGATGGCAGTACCCGGAGAGGCACTGGGTCCCATCGGTGCAGGGCTCACCCATGCTGCGCCCCGTCTGAGGACCACTCTCGGAAGGGATACAGGCTCCGCAGCCCTGGCTGGTGGTGACGCACACCTCTTCCATGAGGCAGTGATCGGCCCCGAATTCACAGGGGTACAGGCAGCGGGAGATTCCGTCTCCGCTGTCGGAGCAGAAGAGAGACCCGCACTCGGTGTCCGCGTTGCACTGCTCGAGGAAGGCCTTGGTCCCGACGGCGCCGGGAGCGCAGATCCCTACCTCACCGCATCCCTGGGGCTTGCAGTAATGCCCCGATCCGCAAGTCGACGAGGTGACATAGGGGTCGCAGGTCTTGATACAGCGGCTCTCGGTCCCCTGATTATAACACAGTCCGTTGGCACATTCCCAGTTCTCGGTGCACAGCTCGCCGGGCTGCAGACAGGCGTCGTCCACGTACCCGTTGCAGTCGTTGTCCTCGCCATCGTCACAGATGTCGGAGTTGGCGGTGGGAGCACAATACCCCTCGCCCTCGAGGACCCCGCCGATGAAGTCGTTGTGGTGGGCCACGGAGGCGGCGATGGTAATCCCCGCTTCCTCACCGGTGCACACGTCGCTGCCGCGGGAGGTGACGCCCACGAGCTTCATGTCCGGGGTGAAGACAGGCCCCCCGGAGTCTCCGTGATTCGCGCCACGGCCCTGGGTCACAAAGTCCCCGCCCGTGGTGTAATACCCCAGGAAGAGATCCTCCGTACGAAGCTTGACCCCGGCGTTGTTCTCCTCTCCGCAGATGCTCTCCCCATAGCCGATGATGGTGAGGAGGGTCTCGCTGACGGTGAGGGCGTCGTCACCCGTGACGCTCACGACGATGGGGTAGGGCGTGGCCACGGATTCGGGAACAGCCTGATCAAGGATCAAGAGGGCCACATCCTCGTCCTCGATCTCGACCCCCGAGTAGGTGATGACGTCGTCCACGCCGTACTCCTGGACGACACTGTACATGTCCGGGCCGACCCCCACATGGAAACCGTACACCGGGTAGTCGTACCCCGAGTCGAGATCCCGTACGCAGTGCTTGGCCGTGATCACGATGGTGGGCTTGATCAGGGTCCCCGTGCACATGTAGCCCATGTTGTGCCAGATGAGCACGACGCCGGGCTCGCCGGGCTCGGCGTACCCGCCGTTGATCGAGGATGTCTCCTGTCTCAGTCCCGTCTCTTCGGGGAGCGCGCAGCCGGCAAAAAGGAATGTCACGAGGAGAAGAGGGAGCAATGCTTTCATGATGGCCACCTGATGGGTATGGGGTGCGGTTTGATACGATGCATCGGGGATGAAGTCGTCATGGGAAATCCGTCTGGTATCAAAAGGTCAGGAGGCCGTGGGCGGCCATCTGAGCCATGATCGTGTAAAACCATATCACATGGAGTGGAATTTTCCATGCTCTGAACGTGAAAATTTCATCGCATATCACGGCCCGAATCACACAGGCCCTGCCGAAAGTCCGTCCGATGAGGCCATTTCTTCGTTCATTCCCGAAAAGAGCCGGATTTTTGCGATATTTCGGCAATGCCAGTATTACTGGGAGAACGAAAAAGAGGAATATTCCATGACCCAGCCCGTCGCGCAAAAATCCTCCCTCCCCCGCCTGGTGCTCCCGCTGTGCGTCACCGCCTGCTGTCTCGCCACCGGCGCTCTGGCCATCACAATGCTCCCCAGAGCCAGCTTCGCCGCCACCTTCCACAGCTTCAGCCTTGTCGCCGCGGCGACGCCGGCACCGCCGGCCCCGCCTCCAGCCGCGACGCCCAAGCCGGTTCCTGTCATTCCCAAACCGCTCATCTCGGGCGACCGGCTCTACCTCTCCCGGTTCACGCGTTACACCACGGGGGATACACAGCTCACGCGCGCCGTGGGGCTCTATGAGGCCGGAAAGCATGCCGAGGCGCAGAAGATCCTGGAGCAGAACACCTCCCCCCAGGCCCGGTGGTGGTATCTCAAGAGCTGTCTGCGGACCGGAGCGTACAAAGAGATCCTGCGGATCGTCCCCGGGTTGGCGAAGACCTTCTTCCTGCTGCGCGAGGATCTGGTCTTTTGGCAGCTCAAGGCCTATCTGGGACAGGGCGACAGGGAGAATGCACAGATCCTTGCACGGCTCCTGCTCAAGGGCAGCCGCCGCAAGGAGGCGCTCGTGGTGCTCCTGAAGCTGGCAGCCGGACAGAAGAACCGCCAGTCGGAGGAGAAGCTCCTCAGATCGGCCATCACGGGCGGTGACCTGACCGACGGACAGAAGGTCGACGCGATCCTGCGCCTGCTCACTCTTGTCCGCACGGCAATGGAGCGTCGGGCGCTGCTGGAGCAGGCCTGGGGACTCTCCGTGAGGCGCAGTGTCACAAGACAGCTCGATGCCCTGGCCCGCAAGTGGTTCAAACGCCCCATGCTCAAACTGGCCTCCTGCAGCGCCATCGTCCGTCGGGGCGAGCGGCTCAACCGAATCAACCTCCACAAGGCGGCGGTCACGCTCCTCAGCCGCAAAATGCGGTGTACCGTCACCGATCGGTGCCGCCGCGACTTCACCCTGGCCCGCAGCCTCTTCTTCCTCAAGCGCTACGCCAAGGCAGCCCCTCCTGCGGGCCGGGCCGTCCTCACCTGCGAAAAGACTCGTCTCGTGGAGCTCAGGGTCAAGTCCAAATACCTGGCGGGGAAGATCGCCTTCTCCCGGGGCCGTTACAAGACCGCCGTCAAGGCCTTCGGTCGGGTTGCCCGGGAGCACCCCGACCATTCCTACGCCGACGACGGCCTGTACCGCCTGGCCCTCACCTGGGAGAAGCTCAAGAACAAGGCCGCCGTAAGCCGGACGCTGACGAAGATCAGCCGCGCCCACCCCAAGGGGGATCGGTTCCAGGACGCCCTGTGGCAGCCGATCCTCGCCCATCTGGAGAAAGGGGACTGGTCTGCGGCGGGGACTCTACTGAAGAAGGCCCGCGGTCTCGTCACCCCCACCCCTCCCCTGGAGAACTGGGGGAGGCTGCTCTACTGGCAGGGTCGCGTCGCCCACCTCATGGGGCAGAACACCCGCGCCATGAAACACTACAAGGAGTGCATCGCCACGGCCCCCCTCACCTACCACGCCCTCCTCTCCCTGAACCGTCTGGAGCAGCTCCAGAAAGGGGTGGCTGGCACCCTTCTGACCACTATCCTCTCCAAGAACGCACCCGGCACCCTGCCCTGGTCCGTCCTCAAGGACCCCGGGTTCGCCACTGACGCTTTCGCACGCTTCGTGGAGCTGGCCCGGCTCGGGGACGACCTGGCCATGGGAGCGCTGAAGACCCTCACGCCCCCCCTGCCGACCCACCCCGGGACCATCGCCCGGCGGGGCTTCTTCAAGGGTGTGGCCATCATCCTGCATCTCTCGGGATACCACTTCCAGGCCTACCGCCTCATGGGGCGTGTCCTCATGGACCACGCCCACTCCTGGCCCACCGCCGACACACGGGTGCTGTGGCAGATGGCCTATCCCTCCCTGTACGGCACGAGGCTGAAGGCGGCCTCCACCCGCGCGGGCATCGACCCGACCCTGCTCATGGGGCTCGTCCGCGAAGAGTCCGGGTTCTCACGCCGCGCCCGCTCCACGGCAGGAGCCCTGGGGCTCGCCCAGCTCATGCCACGCACCGCCAGGGATGTGGCACGGCGCAACAGGATCCCCTACACAAGCGAGGCCGATCTCGCCGACCCCTCCACCAACCTCCTCATCGCCGGCAGCTATCTGGGCCAGCTCAAGAAGCTCTTCAAGGGACAACGCCTGCTCTATGTCGGGGCCTACAACTGCGGAGAGGGCGCCATGGGCAAGTGGCGAAAGGCCGACCCCAGGACCCCCCTGGATCTCTTCGTGGAGAAGCTGCGGGTGACGGAGACGCGGGACTACATCAAGCGGGTGCTCTCCTCCATGTTCGTGTACCACGTCCTGGGAAAACACCCGGGGTTCCCCGTCCTCGCCCTGTGATCGAGAGGACGTCGTCTACTGACCGAGAATATAGGCGAACATGAGGGGGGCGACGATGGTGGCGTCGGACTCGATGATGAACTTGGGGGTGTCGATGCCCAGCTTGCCCCAGGTGATCTTCTCGTTGGGGACGGCGCCGGAGTAGGAGCCGTAGCTGGTGGTGGAGTCGCTGATCTGACAGAAATACCCCCACAGGCGGGCCGGCTTCTCCATGTCCTGGTGGATGAGGGGCACCACGCAGATGGGGAAGTCACCGGCGATGCCGCCGCCGATCTGGAAGAACCCCATGGAGACGTCCACCGTGGCCTCCAGATACCAGTTGATGAGGCGGTGCATGGTCTCGATGCCCGACTCCACGACGCGCACCGTGGAGATCTCGCCCAGCGCCGTGAGGGCCGCGAACATGTTGCCCAGGGTGGAGTCCTCCCAGCCGGGCGTAAAGATGGGGATGTTGTGCTCCTTGGCGGCGATCATCCAGGAGTGGGCCGGGTCTATCTGGTACAGCTTTTGGAATTCGGGGTTGTCCAGACAGCGCCACAGGTAGACGTGGGGCGGGTTGGTCTCCTTGCCGTCCGCCTTCTTCCACTCGGCGATGACGGCGTCGCGGACCCGCTCCATGGCCTGCTCCTCGGGGATGCAGGTGTCGGTCACGCGGTTCATGCCGCGATCGTAGAGCGCCTTCTCCTCCGCGGGGGAGAGGTCACGATATCCGGGCACCCGCTCGTAGTAGTCGTGGGCCACGAGGTTGAAGATGTCCTCCTCGAGGTTGGCCCCTGTGCAGGTGATGGCGTGGATCTTCCCCTGCCGGATCATCTGTGCCAGGGAGATTCCCAGCTCGGCGGTGCTCATGGCGCCGGCCAGGGTCACCATCATCTTCTGGCCCGAGGCGATGTGCTCACGGTAGGCGCGGGCGGCGTCCAGGAGGGCGGCCGCGTTGAAGTGACGGTAGTGAGTCTCGATGAAACTGGAGATGGTGGTCATGGTATCTGATTCCTTGGCTGATTGCTCAACGGTTGAGGTAGGTCTGCCCCCTCAGGCTG
>QKIM01000461.1 GCA_003249585.1 Deltaproteobacteria bacterium | reverse complement strand
AAGAAGCTCGACAAGGCCGGCCTGTCCCTGGGGGGAAAACACTTCAAGAAGACGCCCAAAGGGTTCGACCCGTCCCACCCCAACGCAGAGTACCTCCTTTACAACGGCCTCACGGCGGCCGTGGAGCTGCCGGTCCCGCCCCAGTTCGCCTCCCAGGACCTCATCGACCTCGCCTTCGAGCATTATGCCCCCATGCTCCCCCTGCACGAGTGGCTGCGCGATCACATCGCGCTCTGATGGCCACGGGCGGTCGCCAGGTGTCCTTCAGCGGTCGACAGAGCCCGGCACACCCATCCATCCTCCAACCAACCCTGTTGTAATACTGTCCTTTTTCTCTTCTCCTTCATTGGCATGTCCCTTGCTCTCTCATCCTTCGCGAACCAAAGGAGCATCGCCATGACCCACACACCCTCCACCACCCCAGGCAAATACCTCGACTTCTTCACGGAGGCAGGCTTCCGCCACCTCTTCGGGCCTCCCCACGCGCACCTCTTGGCCGACTTCCTGAGCTGCCTCCTGCCCGACCTCCGCGCCCCCATCACGGACCTGCACCACCTGCCCGGACCATCCCCCGACGTCGGACAGCCCCCCGGCGTCTCCATCATCGAGCTGGACTGTGTCGCCTCGGACGGCTCACGCTTCGGCGTGGAGTTGCACAGCACCGCTCACCCCTATGTCATCAATCGCAGCGTGTTCAAGACCATGTCCGTCTACCAGGAGACGGCCGGGGAAGCCTTCGACAGGGGCACAAGACCTCCGCAGGTCTACACCGTCGCCCTGTTGAACTTCAACCTGGAGGTTTCCGAAGCGGTGGTTCCCGTCATCAACATGCAGCTGCGCAACATCGACACCGGCGCGCTGTTCGGCGACGACATCGCCATTGTCATCGTGCAGTTTCCCCGCTTTGGGAAGGACCTGAGGGACCTGGTAACCCGGCAGGACCACTGGCTCTACCTCCTCAAGCACCTCAAAAACCTCACCGCCCTCCCCGACGTATTGGCCAAAGGGTTCGACGACCCCGTGTTCCGGGAATTCCTTGCGGTGGCCGAGGTGGACGGCTGAGCCTGAACTTCCCCACTGGCCCCAGGTGTTGAACGGAGGCTTCTCCCCGCGCAGTTTCAGAGCGTGAGCGTCTCCCCGTCGCCGGGGAACAGGAGTCCGGGGATCGCCACGGCCAGGATCGCCTTGGTAGCGTCGTCGGTGTGGATCACCGCCAGGGGCGTAGGCGCGACGACGGAGGCCAACGCGGCGATGGAGGCACGATCGAGGTGGGGAACGCCGGGCAGGGGCTCTGTGAGGGTGCCCTCAATGACGCCCATGTCCACACCCTCGAGCAGCGCCTCCAGATGAGGCCCCGGGGCCGTGTCCCCGCTGACGGCCAGCGTGCGGCCGCCCGCGGTGATACGATATCCCAGAGACTCGGGCTTGTGGTCCATGGCGAAGGCGGCGACGGTACAGCCCGTGTCCGCCAGGGAGATGGACTCTCGGGGCCTGAGAACGCGAAACTCCAGGGGAAACCCCAGGGGGATGTCCGGGTAGGTGGCTTCCATGAGGGCCCCGATCCTGAGATCGACCCCCGACCCTCCCCAGATGGTGAAGGGCTCCGTCCGGCGGGCCACGTCACGCAGCCACAACAGGAGAAAGGGGATGCCCGCGATATGGTCCCCATGAAAATGGGTGAGCACAAGGTGGTCGATGTCTTCAGCGCCACCGTGAAACCGGACGAGGTTGAAAAGAGCCGTGGGTCCGAAGTCCACCAGCACCCGCCGCTCCACCAGGAGGCTCTGCTGCCCCCTGCCGCTCATGTTGACCGCGTTTCCCGTGCCGAGGAAGAGGACCTCCATGGCTAGAAGAAGGCCTGAAGTCCGAACCAGCCCAGGGCGACGTCGAGATAGGCGTTGTCGTCCTCGTCGATGACATAGAAGACCCTCAGCCCCACGTCAAAGGCCAGCGAAGAGGTGATGGGGAAGAGCAGCCCGGCGGGGACGATGATCGCCGTCTGGCTGGACTCGCTCTGGAGGCTCGACGTGAGATCCCCAAGCGCCTTCGTGTTCTTCATGGTGGTGCTGGCCTCGGCGGTGGAATCACCGGGCTTGATGTATCCGGCCAGGAGACCCGCATAGATGTAGAAATCGTTGATGCGGTGATAGTAGACGGCGCCGGCCGCGATGAGCCAGGAGGTCGACAGGTTGTCGAAGAGGTCCCCCGTGGGGACCGTGGCCGCCATGGAGACCAGGATGGAAACGTTTTCGCTGACGAAATATCCCAGGCTGGGCGCGAAGGTGAGGAACATCCCGCTGGTGCTGTCGCCCCCTTCCGGAGTGACGTTGATGTACTCGGCGCTCACCGTGCCGGTGACGGTGAAGGTCCCCGGCTTGATGTAGAGCCCCTTGTTGCCGAAGGGATTCTGGGCCGAAGCTGCCGCGGGGACGAGGAGGGTGACGAGGAGGAGACTCAGATGGAAGTATTTCATGACCGTTCCTTGAAAGTGGCGGGCACTGTACCCTAGCGGGCCGAAGGAATCAATACCGGTTCGGCGAAAGCGATCTCGTCGGAGTCACTGATCTGATGGTACTCGTTGGAGCCCCAGCACCAGACCTTCCCGAGATTGTCTGTGGCGCAGGTGTGATCCCTCCCGGCGGTGACCGACATGAAGAGGATCCCGGCCGGCCTCAGCACCTCCAGGGGCGTGACCGAATATTCGGGGGTTGTGCCGCTCCCCAGCTGCCCCGAAGCGCCGTTGCCCCAGCACCAGATGTTCCCTGTGGTGTCCAGGGCGCAGGTGTGCGAGGGGTAGACCGTCGTGCTCTCGAAGGTCGTCGAGCAGGCCACCGAGGTGAAGACCAGGCCACCTACACCGTCGACGGTGACGGGGTCCCTCGACACATCCCCCACGGTGGCTTCGTGGCCCAGCTGCCCAACGGCGTTGTCTCCCCAACACCACACGGCCCCCTGACCATCCACGGCGCAGCTGTGGTTGCCCCCGACGCTCAGGTCGAAGAAGGCCCGGGTCGTGGAGACGGCGTTGGGGATCGTATAGTTGGGGACGAGGGTTCCGGCACCGCACTTGCCGCCCACGTTGTTGCCCCAACAGTAGGCCTGCCCGTAGAGATCCAGGGCGCAGGCGTGCTGCTTGCCCGCCCGAATCATCGTGAGGGAACCCTGGAGGTTGGTGGTGGCGACGGGCTGGGGCGTGTTGTAGCTCCCTGATCCCATTTCGTTGTTGCCCAGTCGCCCGTCCAGGGTGGCCCCCCAGCAGTACCCCGCTCCCTCCTCATCGATTCCGCAGGTAAACCAGTATCCGGATGAGATGTCGCTCCAGGTCGACGGACCGCCCGTGACAGCCACGGGTGAAAGCCGGTTGGTGTCGCTGCCGTCACCCACCTGCCCGACGTTGTTGGCCCCCCAGCAGGAGGCCTCCCCCGCCGAGTCGATAAGGCAGCCGTTCTCCCAGCCGATGGTGAGGAAGGCGGCATCCGTCACGAGGGTGGAGGTGGGCAGGGTGACGGCCTCCGTGGACCCAATCCCCAGCCGGCCAGAGCTGGAGTTGGCGCCCGTGCAGTATACTTCGGCGGTGTCGGTCAGGACGCAGGTAAAGAAATATCCCGCGGAAACCGTCGCGAGATCCTTGCAGCCGCTCATCTGGATCTGGCACAGCTCATCACACTGCAGTGCCCCGCCCCAGAAACCGTTGTCCATGCAGGTCTGATCCCCGAAGTCTTCGCCGTCGCAGTCCTCGTCGCCGTCGGGATCGTACACGTCGTCACCGCAGGTGGCGCAGCTTCGGTCATCCACGAGACAGTCCGAGGTACAGATGAGCTGTCCCCCCGTATAGCCCACATCCACACACGTGGCCTGCCCCTCGGGGAAGGTGGTGTCGTCGCACTCCTCGTCCTCCTGGAGCACACCGTCGCCGCAGCGACCATGGGCGGCACAGGTCAGGACATCGAAGGTGCAGTCGGTATTGCACTGGAGCAGTCCTCCGTAATACCCCAGAGACTCGCAGGAGGAGAGCCCCGTGTCGGTCCCGTCACACTCTTCCCAGTCGAGGTTTTTGAGCCCGTCTCCGCAGTAGGGGTCGAGCTGGACGGTCTTGGTCGTGCACGAGACGAGGAGGACGAGGGCGAAAAAGGAAAGATGTTTCATGAAAAGTATCCTTTTAGCGGAGGTGACGGTCATCCCGCGGGATTTTCTCAAAGTGTACAGCGAATCCGATGATTTTCAAGGGAGGAAGGGCAAAAGAGGAGGGAGGTTACTCGACCACGATAGGAGCGGTGCAGGTGTTGATCTCCATGATCAGGTAGAACATGATCTTTTCCTGGAGCATAAGCAGTCCATCATCGGCGCCACCTTCGGTGTGGTAGGTGGTGTAGAGCACCTTGCCGCAGTAGTAGTTCCAGGAGACCGTCACTGGTTGCATGGTGTGCCCGCTCCAGTCGCCGTACATCCACACCTTGGGAGGCGCGGTATAGATACCGTTCTGGCAATTGGGGTCGGAGTCGTCGTTGCAAAGCCCCTGAATACCCGAGCCCATGGACTTGATGACGTCGAAGGCGAGCTCCAGCTGGATGTCCCCACTGGGGTTGATGACGTTGAGCCACAGCTCGAGGTAGGGATCTCCTGGGGTCCCGACGGGATAGTACGAGGAATAGAGATTGCATTCGCCTACGGAGCTGGGGGCTACGGTACCGCCGGCGCAGGTGCCGCCGCTGCTGTCGGCAAAGGTGAGGAACTCGGGGAAGGGCTGCTCGGCCCAGTCGTAGGCAAAGTCGTCGACATAGAGCTTGCCGCCTTCGTAGACGTACTGCCGGAGATTGTTGCGGTAGGTGGTGTTGGCGAGATAAGTGGACTTGCCGCCGCAGGTGAAGATGATGAGGTTGTATTCTTTGAGGCGGTTGACATCCGAGATGATGGCCTCGATTTCGGAGCCGCTCTCATCCACGGCGTCGATGTTGCCCTGGCCTATGGCTTCCTGCCAGGAGAAGCCCAGGGAACCGAAGACGAAGGACATGTCGTCCATGGAGTTGTAGAAACCCTTGACCACGAGGATGCGGGGCATGGTGTACCCGTTGGCGGGGTCGTGCTTGTTGGGGAGGGTGACCCGGTTGTCCTTGACGGTGCCGGCGCCCGCCTCGAAGTCTTCTTCAGCCAGGGGATCACCCGTGGTGTACTGGGTCACGCGGCGGAAGTGCCCTTTCTGCACCACGAGGTTGTAGGTGGTGTTGGGGATGAGGTCCAGCTCGAAGCTGCCGTCGGTGTCGGACATCACGTACCGGACGCCCGCGGGGAGATCCACGCACTCGTTGCAGAAGGGGATCTCGGGGGGATCGGTTAAAAAGGCCGCCACCAGCGCGCCGGGGATGGGCATGATGTTCTCCGGGTGGGTGTTGGCGTCATCGGCCCCGGGGGCCCACACCTTTCCGCGGATGGTGAACAGGTCCACGACGGTGTTGTTGGTGTTGTTACCGTTGTTCGCCACGTCACAGACGGGGTTGCCCCAGCAGTCGGAGTCGCCGCAGTCGGCCACACCGTCGCCGTCGTTGTCGAGGCCGTCGTCACAGATCTCGGTTTCCGACGTATTGTTCCATCCGGTGTTGTTCGAGTCGTCGCTGGGCTTGTTGCAGGCCATCAGAAGCAGAAGGACGGAGAGGACGGTGAGAATGCGCATGGTGATTGGCTCCTTGGGCGCTTAGCACCCGGCGGTGGTGGGGTAACCCTGCTTTTTTATATCTCCAAATGGTGGGAATGCCAGAAAATAGTTGTCTTCGGGCCCGGAACTCCCTCTGATTTTCACTGTGCGGGCGCGAGTTTTCTACTCGCCTATGATCTTCAGGAGCACCCGCTTGCGGCGGCGCCCGTCGAACTCACCGTAAAAGATCTGCTCCCAGGGTCCGAAGTGGAGTCGCCCGCCGGTGACGGCCACGACCACCTCCCGTCCCATGATCTGCCGTTTGTGATGGGCGTCGCCGTTGTCCTCACCCGTCCGGTTGTGCCTGTACAGCGAGGGATCGTGGGGTGCGAGCTTCTCCAGCCACTCACGGTAGTCGGCGTGGAGTCCGGACTCGTCGTCGTTGATGAAGACCGAGGCGGTGATGTGCATGGCGTTGACCAGACACAGCCCCTCCTGGATCCCACTCTCGGCGAGTCCCCGCTCGATCTCGGAAGTGATGTTAATAAAAGAAACACGCTCGGGCGTGTTGAACCAGAGCTCTTTGGTGTAGGACTTCACGAAACCCTCCTGTCAGTGCTGCCCCCACCGTCCACCGCGCATGCCCCACAGCTTGGGCCGACGTCGGGATGGAGAGAGCCGTGCGAAGATGGTGGCGGGAAACCGCCGGTCGAAGAAGAAGTGGACACCTACCAGGGACGCCGCCATGGAGGCGAAGAGGGTGGCCTCGGTGGCGCTCGTCAGGCTGACGAGAAGACCGACCCCCGTGATCCCGTAGGCTCCGTAGGCGAGGTAGCGGGTGTTGCCCACAAGGTAGTTCTTGTACAGGATCGGGAGGTCATCGCTCACCTTGGCCGTGGCGAGCAGGACCATGACCGCCAGAGCGGGGCCCAGCATCACCACCCCGGTGCGAAACCGAAGGGAGAGGAGCACCCAGGTGACCAGGGCCGGGACGAGCCCCATTATCAAAAAGCCCGTGAGCCGCGGCGTCCCCAGACGATTGTGAAGACGCCCGCCGAAGACCCACAGGGAGATGGTGGAGAGGATCAGTCCCACCACATTGACATGGGCCTCGGTGCCCCACACGAAGGGGGTGAAAAGCGGTCCGGGCACGGCGAGCCAGCGCTCGGAGGGGATCCAGGCGAGATGCGTCAGCAGGGAAGGAGCAAAGACCGCCACGGCCAGAAAGACCGCCCAGGCGATGACGAAAAACAGCCCCAGGCGGCGTGGCCTGGTCCCGGCGAGCTGGATGTGGGCGCGATAGACGAAATCCATAGTCCGTTTCTAATCATCCCCGCCAAAGGTGTAAAGGGTTCCCAGCGACCTATTTTAATGCTACATGGAATTTCCAAAGGGAGGAAGCCATGGCACCGAGCAGCATGACGGGCTTCGGGAGCATCACCGTAAGACGCGTCGACACCACCTACACCATGGAGTTGCGCACACTCAACTCCCGGTACAAGGACGTCCGGGTCAAGACCGCCGTAGGCGACGGCGCGCTGGAGTATGCCCTGCGCACGGCCCTGGACAAGGGCTTCTCCCGAGGGCGGCTGGACCTCTCGCTGGAGGCCCGGAGCCTCGGCGGCGGCGCAGACTCCCTCTCGGAAGAGCTCGACGCCCTGACCGCCCGCTTCCCGGGACAGACTCCCGGGCTCACGGACCTCCTGCTTTTGCGGATCACCAGGAGCATGGAGCGGGGCGAACCCCGAGGTCTCGACGACGACACCCGGCGTGCCCTCCTCGATGCCCTCGACGGGCTCATGGAGACCGTCCGCTCCACCCGCGCCGCCGAGGGCGCCGTGATGACCTCCGAGATGGAGCGCCTCCTCACCGCCATGACCGACCGAACGGGCGAGATCGAAGCACGTGCCGCCGGCGAGGGCGACCGGTTTCGTGAACGCTTCAACACCAAACTCGCCCACCTCGTTTCTTCGGACATGGACCGCATCGCCCTCGAACGCGAGGTCGCGCTGCTCATCGAGCGGGCCGACATCAACGAGGAGCTCGCCCGCCTGAGGGGGCACCTCGCCAGCTTCGGCGAGCTGCTCGCCAAGGACGGTCCGGCGGGGAGGAACATGGAGTTCCTGTGCCAGGAGATCCTCCGCGAGACCAACACCATCGGCTCCAAGACCCAGGACCTGACCATCTCCACCCTGGGCGTGGCCATGAAGAACGACGTGGAGCGGCTCCGTGAGCTCTCTGCGAACATGGAGTGACTCAAATCTCAATGAACCGCCAGATGATCTTTGTCGTCACGGCCCCCTCCGGAGCCGGCAAGACCACCCTTATCCGCCGCCTCATGGCGGCCAACCCGGCCCTCTCCTTCTCGGTCTCCACCACCACGCGGCCTCCGCGGGAGGGGGAAATCGACGGAGTCCACTACCATTTCGTCTCCGAAGAGACCTTCGACGCCATGGTGGAGGCCGGCGAGTTTCTGGAGTGGGCCCATATCCACACCAGCCGGTACGGCACCTCCCGGGACGCGGCCATGGCCGTGCTGGAACGGGGGGACGAACTCCTCCTGGACGTGGACGTACAGGGTGGTGAGGCGCTGCGCCGTGAATTCGGCACCGAGGCCAACTTCATCTACGTGGTGACCCCCTCCCTGGAGGTGCTCAGGGAGCGCCTCGAGGCCCGGGGCACCGAGAGCCCCAAAACTCTGGCCGTGCGTCTGGGAAACGCCATCAAGGAACTGAAGGCCCTGCCCTCCTATGACTTCGTCGTCGTCAACGACGATCTGGAGACAGCCTACAGGGAGTTCGAGACCATCTACCGCGCCTGTCACTATCGGGTGGCCCTGCGCCCCCTCGACCCGTCCGTGCTCACATGACCCCTGATCTCTCCAGTGTCCTCGGCCACTTCGGCCACAACTTCGAGGGTGTCGATCCCACTCCCATCAAAAACGCCCTGGACATGGCCCTGGCCTTCCACAAGTCCGAACGGCGCCAGTCTGGTGAGCCCTACATTGTCCACCCCGTGAGCGTGGCCGGGATCGTCGCTGAGCTGGGCATGGACCGTGACGCCATCTGCGCTGCCCTCTTCCACGACGTCGACATCACGCCGGAAAACCTGACCGCCATCGAGAAGCGGATCAGTCCCCAGTGCCGGTATTACGTGGAGCGCCTCTCCGAGGTCCGCCGCATTCGCCCCGGTGAAGTGATCGAGAAGGAGATGGAGGGCTATCGAAAGATGGTGCTGGCCGTCTCGGAGGATCTC
>QKIM01000491.1 GCA_003249585.1 Deltaproteobacteria bacterium | reverse complement strand
GCCGTCCGTCGTTCTCCATGATGAGGTGGCCGGTCTCCAGGGCGCCGCGCAGCTCGTCGGCATAAAACGACCAGAGCCCCTCGGGGAGCTCCCCGAGGCCTTGCGCCGCGACGCCGACCATGGAGCGGTAGAAGGGACACAGGAGCAGATCCTTGTTGTCCAGAAGATCCACGATGAACAGGCGGATGAGGGCCTCGTCGGTGAGCCGGTCGCCCTCCTCGGGCCGTGCCAGAAGCTCGCCCACCGTGTCCCGGGCGAAGGGACATCCCGCCCCCTCGCGGCAGGGAGAGACCCCCTCGACGATGAGCCGCGAGAAGCACTGGGGCACCTCGGCCTGGGGCGACCAGGAGCCGCCGGCGACGAGGTCCAGGGATGTCTCCTTCCACTTGAGGGCCTTCTCGTACTTGACGAGCTTGGCCTGGGCCTCCCGCAGATCCTGCACGGGGATGATGTGGACCAGCTCCTCGCCGTGCTCCACATAGCGATAGCCGCGCTCCTCCTTGAGGGATTCGAGGATCTTCTCGAAGTCACGGGAGCGTGACCAGCCGACCCTGAGCAGAAACAGGGGCGTACGGGAGGGGCGGGACAGGGAGCTGCCGCACACGGAGCAGAAGGCGCCGTCTCCGGGCATGAGACAGGCGGGACAGATTTCGAGCACAGGAGACCTCCAGGTGGCGGTCCGTCAACGGGTCACCGACCCCCTTGTACTCCCCCTGACGCTTTTTGGCAATCGGTTGCGGGCTCAGACGCTCCACAGGCGGTAGATCATGGCGGCGCTCAAGGCGATGAGGACCAGCGAGAGGGCGGCGAAGGGGAGGATCTCCCGGCGCATGAACCGGCTGTACCATCGGCGGGAGAGCTCGAGCCGCTCCGAGGGTGTGCCCCGGGTGACGAGGTCCTCTCCCAGGGAGTGGCCCGCCACGACGCGGCGGTGCTCTTTGGCCAGGACATCAAGCTCGCCGTCGACCCGGGTGGAGTGGTAGTGCCCCCGGGTGTAGCTGCGGAACCCGTAGTTGCGGGTGAGGAAGAAGAGCCCCCCTGGGGTGGCCGAGAGCATGTACATCTTGGCGCCGCTCCCTCGGAGCACATCGACGTACCGGCCGTCGGGATGGAAAAAGACCAGGAACTCGTTGTGCATGAGCAGAAAAATCCGCTCGGACCGGGTGCCGAGATAGCGGTACCCTTCGTCGAGGAGCTCCTGGACCGCATCGTGCGCGGGGAGCGGCCTAAAGTCGAACCGCTGCCGCACGATCCCGGGGTAGACAAGCTGCACGAGCAGAGCTATATGAGGCCGCAGGAACAGCGCAATGGCCAAAGTGAGGCCCAGCTGCAAGATGGTGAGAATCGTCATGTTCCTCCGCAGGACCCGCCGGTCTTACGTTTTGACAAATTTCAATCTTCCATTACTATATGGGCAACCGGACAAGGAGCTGGGCTCCCGGGGAGCCCCCGTCACGCCCATGCCCTCCGGCGTCCAGCGTCGCCCCCATGGAGCGGCGCCCCTGATCCGTCATCAGGGACCCTAATCGATCGTCGTGCCGCAGAAAAGATCTTTTCTGCCGTACCGGCCGCAGAGGTCCTTGGGACCCCGAGGAATACCATGACAGGTTCCCCCCTGATCGCCATCTGGCTCGCACTGGTCCTGGGCCAGACGCCCCCCGCCGGGGTCGCTCCCGCTGCCACGGGCACGCCCGTTGGGCATGCCGCCGGCACACCTGCCCCCGCTTCTCTGCACAAGGTCCCCGTGGGCCTTGAGATCAACGGCAAGGAGGCCCAGGGGCGGCACATCGTCTTCACCTTCGACGACGGCCCGAACTATCGGACCACCCCCATCCTGCTGGATTACCTCGACGCCTATGGCATCAAGGCGGTCTTCTACGTCAACGGCCGGCGGTTCTGGGGAAAGAACCCCATCGCCGTTCGGAACCGCGAGGTCCTGGGCGAGGTGCATCGGCGCGGACACTACGTGGGGAACCACACCTGGGCCCACCCCAACATGGCCACCCTCAACGGCGCCGCCCAGACGAAACAGATCGTGCGCAACGAGCGGGCCATCGAGCACATCACAGGATACAAGCCGGTGCTCTACCGACCGCCCTTCGGGCTCATGACCCGCTTTTCCCGTGCGCTGCTCAAGCGACGGGGCTACACGGCGGTGCTGTGGAACCTCGACTCCAACGACCCCTTCGAACGGAGCGCAGGAAAATCCTTCGCCAACGTGCTCAAGGATCTCTTCCTCTACCGCCAGGGCATGGTGCTCATGCACGACACCAACGCCTGGTCCGTGGAGTCCATCCCCCGCATCATCCGTGCGACCTACCTGTGGAACTGCGAGCTGGCCGCCCGGGGGGAGCCGGTGTTCGAGTTCGCGACCACGAGCGAGTTTCATATCGACCCGGACGGTAAAGTACCTGAGCCGACCCTCGCCATGCTCCAGGCGGCCAGAATCCGCCGTAACAAAATGGCGCAATGGTGCGCCGACCTCGGAAAAGGAGTGACCAAGCCATGAAATGTCCCCGTTGCGGCGTCCCCATGATGGACGACAAGAGTGATGTCTGCACAATCTGCGGCTACCATTTCTCCGCGGTGCTCGGCAACACCGAAGGCCACGCCACGGCCGACGAGGCCAGCGCCAAGACCCTTGGACAGGACCTCGTCGCATCGGAGCCGGCCCCCTTTGAGGACGATGACGACGATCTCCCCTTCAACGCGCCCCAGACAGGGATCAAGTCCATCGAGAAGCCCGAACGGTTCGTGGGCCGCGAGGAGGATCTCGCCCGTCTCGATGAGGAGATGAAGCGGGTCATTCAGAACAAGCGCCTCTCCTTCGTCACCGTCTATGGTCCGGTGGGCATCGGCAAGTCCCGTCTCATCAACGAATTCGGGGAAAAAGCCGCGACAGAGATGGAGGTGACGGTCATGAAGGGGGAGGCCGGAGGGTCCAGCTCCATGCCCTTCCGCGGGTTCAAGCAGGCCTTCGCCCAGCTCTTCGGCATCACCCTCACACAGACCTCCGCCAACAAGGCGATCGAGCAGATCCAGCTCAAGGTCGGGGACTACATACCCGAGTCCAAGCTCATGGAGACCTCCCATCTCCTCGCCCAGTTCCTTGGGTACGACATGGAGGCCAGCCCCATCATCGAGCCCCTGCTGCGGAACCCTTCCCAGATGGAGCTGCGCATCTTCATCGGGATCCGGCGGCTCTTCACGGCCATAGCCGAACAGAAGGGGCTCCTGTTCGTCATCGACACCGTGGACCGGGCCGAGCCCGAGTCCGTGAACCTCATCCACTATCTCGCCGCCGGCATGATGCATCTGCCCATCATGATCCTCACCGGAGGCCGGGATCTGCTGTTCGAGCGCTATCCCCAGTGGTCCAACGGGGAGTACGCGACCTTCCGCATGAAGCTGCCCCCCTTACGGGCCGAGGCGGCCATGGATCTGTTCAGCCAGCTCCTGCCCAAACTGGAGAAGGTGCCCAAGTCCCTGCAGGGGCACATCGAGGAGCACATCGACCGCAACCCCCGCACCATCGAGGAGCTGGCGCGCTTCCTCATGGAGTCGGGGATCATCGACTCTTCCAAGGACGCCTCCTGGAGGGTGGTGCTCTCCAAGCTCGCCACCACGGAGATCCCCCGCACCATCGAGGGGATCCTGAGCTCGCGCATCCACCTCCTGCCCCACGGAGACCGCGACATCCTCAACCGCGCCGCCACCTTCGGTGAGGTGTTCTGGCAGGACGGCGTCATCGCGCTGGTGCGCAGGGCGCTCTATGCCGACGACCTCAAGCGGGATCCCGACGGGCCCTCCATCGACGCGATGAAGCGCTCTGGCAACTATACGGTGAACATGGTCCAGAACAGCCTGGAGCGCCACATCCAGCGCGGCTTTGTGGAGCCCATGGGGCAGAGCCTCCTGTCGGGAGAGATCCAGTACCGCTTCAAGTACCCTCCCATCTGGAATCTGGTCTACGACGCCATCCAGGCACCTGAGCGCAAGCTCTTCCACTTTCAGGTGGCCGAGTGGCTGACCCTGCATCTGTACAATGCCACCCCGGAGCTCATGGAAGAGGTGGGGCGACATTACGAGAACGCCGGTATCATCGACAAGGCCGTGGAGAACTACCGCACGGCGGCCGAGCAGGCCAAGCGCGCCTTCCACAACGACAAGGCCATCCGGCTCTTCATTCAGGCCCTGTCCATTCAGAACCCCGCCAACACCTCGCGTCGCATCCTGCTGTGGCACGACCTGGGGAACGTCTACGAGGTCAAGGGCATGTTCGAGAAGGCCCTGAGCTGCTACGAGAAGATGCTGCGGCTCTCCTGGCTCAACGCCTCGCGGGCCAAGGCCGGCGTGGCCTTCAACAAGATGGGGCGTCTGTACCGCAACCAGGGACAGCTCTCCCTGGCGCTCGAGTACCTCAAGCGCGGACTCAGCCTCTTCGAGGAGGCCAACGACAAGCGCGGCATCGCCGGTTCCAAAGACGACATGGGGCAGGTGCTCCACGCCCTCGGCGAGAACCAGGAGGCCATGGACTACGTGGCCGAGGCGCTTGAGATCCGGCGGAGCCTCGGTGACTCCCGCTCCATCGCCGTGGCCCTGCTCAACATCGGCGACATCGAGATGGATCGCGGGCTCTTCAACGAGGCGGCCAGCTGCTTCTTCGAGGCGCTCCAGATCTCCACGGGGCTGCACGACGACACCATCGTCTGCAAGGCCACCAACTCGCTGGGCATCCTGGCCTTCCACCAGGGCAAGCTGGAGGACGCCATCACGGAGTGGAACAAGGGCCTCATCATCTCTCAGAACATCGGCTATTACCCCATGGAGAGCAAGTTCCAGAACAACATCGGGGAAGCGCTCTTCCGCCTGGGGCGTCACTCCGAGGCCAACAGCAAGCTCCTCCGTGCCATTGAGCTGGCCGAAGAGATGCACGAGAAGCGCGTGCTCTTCGACGCCAAACGCAACCTCAGCCTTGTGCTGCAAAAACTGGGCAAACCCGAGGAGGCGCTCGTCTACGCTCAGGACGCGCTGAGCCTAGCTCGCGATCTGGATATCATCGAATTCAAGGCCCGTGCCTCCATCACCATCGGGGAAGTGCTCTCCTCCACGGTCTTCAACTCCGACGACCCGGTCCAGATCGAAGAGGCCAAGATCCACTTCATCCAGGGCATCGACCTGTTCCGCATGCTCAGGCTGGAGCGGGAGATCGCCGTGTCTCTCAAGAAGTACGCCGAATTCCTGGTCGAGGCGGGGGACGACGACACCGCGGTGCTCCAGCTCAGGGAGGCCAAGGAGATCTTCGGCCGGCTGGGGATGAAGGAGCTCGAGGGCGTCAAAAAGCTGCTGAGCGCCATCGACGCAGAGGAAGCATAGGGTCCACCCTTTTCAAACCCCGGAAAATAGGATATCGAGTGGAGGTCCCGAGACCGGGACCGGACTGAAGCCACGTCAGACAGCCTCCAAAGGAAAGTTTACTATGAATTTCATTGAAGAACTCAAAGAGCGCGAGCTCTTTTACGCCTCCACGGACGAGGAGAAGCTTGTGGAACACCTGGGCTCGGGGAGCCCGACAACCTTCTATATCGGGTTCGATCCCACGGCGGACAGTCTGCATGTGGGCTCCCTGCTGCAGATCCTGCTCATGGTCCGGCTGCAGCGGCGGGGACACCGTCCTGTCGCCGTTGTGGGCGGTGGCACGGGGATGATCGGGGATCCCTCCGGGAAGTCCGCGGAGCGCAAACTCCTCGACGAGGAGTCTCTCAATACCAACGTGAAGGGGATCGAGCGCCAGCTGTCGCATTTTCTGGACATGAGTGAGGGCCCGACGGGCGCCCGCGTGGTCAACAACTACGACTGGCTGGGCCGCATGGGGTACATCGAATTCCTGCGGGACATCGGCAAGTTCTTCAGTGTCAACGCGATGATCGCCAAAGAGTCGGTGAAGAACCGCCTGACGAACCGCGAGCAGGGCATCTCCTACACGGAGTTCAGCTACATGCTCCTGCAGAGCTACGACTTTTTGCACCTGTTCAAGCACGAGGGGTGCACCCTGCAGATGGGGGGGAGCGACCAGTGGGGCAATATCACCACGGGGATCGACCTCATCCGGCGGCTGGAGGGTGGCGTGGCCCACGGGATCACGATCCCGCTGCTGACCACCGCCAGCGGGACGAAGTTCGGCAAGACCGAGGCAGGGACCGTGTGGCTCGACGCCGAGCGCACGTCGCCCTATCAGTTCTACCAGTTCTGGGTCCGCACGGAAGACGCCGACGTCATCAAGCTGCTGAAAAATTTCACCTTCCTCCCCATCGAGGAGATCCATGCGCTCGAGGAGGCCCACAACGCCCAGCCCGGGGCCCGTATCGCGGCAAAACGGCTGGCCGAGGAGATGACGAGGATGGTCCATGGCGAGGAGGGGCTGCAGGCGGCACAAAGCGCTTCCAAGGCTCTTTTTGGAGGGGATCTGGACGCGCTCTCGGCCAGAGCCCTGGAGGAGTGCTTCGAGGATGTCCCCTCTTTCGCGCTGGACGCTGATACCCTCAGTGAGGGGGTCCCGCTGATCTCACTGCTGGCCGATTCAGGGTTCGTCACATCCAGGGGTGAAGCACGCCGGCTGATGAAGCAGGGTGGTTTCTATCTCAACAACAAGGCCGAGCAGGATCAGGAGCTGGTCCTGACGCGGGCTCACCTGCTGGCGGACCGATTCATGGTCCTGAGGGCGGGCAAAAAGCGGTACATGCTCATCAAGACCGCCTGATGGGAGATACCTGATGACCCTCTCTCTCCTTATGCTCCTTGCTGTTGTGCCCATGGCGCCCCAGGCGTCCCCCGACACGGAAGCGCCCTGGGACAAATTGAAACGGGCCTCGGCCTTTTTTGCACTGGGACAGGAAGCGCGGGGCAAGACGCTCAGCCGCGAGGCCGTTACCGGGGATGCTCGCCTGAAGCAGGCCGCCCAGGCGCTGGAGGCCGGATATTACGTCTGCGCAGGAAAGCTGCCGCAGGCGAAGACCGTCCTGGGGAGACTGAAGACAGCGGAGGGTCCGGTGCTCTCGCTCATGGCGGTGAAAACGAGCACCTTCGCCTTTCTTGCACCCTTCCCAGCGAGTGTATTGACCAAACAGGTCGCGCAGCTCTATGACATCATGAATCTGGTGCTGTGTCACCACCTGGGGAAGCTGTATATCGCGGACCGACTCCACCCTGCCCTCCTCGACGCCAAGAAGAAAAGGAAGCTCGAAGGATGGGCGATCGCCTATCTGCGAACCGCCCCCCAAACCGACTACAAGCTCTTTGGCAGCTTCATCGCCTTCAGAATCCTGGCACAGCGAAAGATGGACCAGCTCTTCGCCTCCGGAGTGTTCACGCTGGAGGAAGCCTCCGCCTACGAAGCCTACCTGAAAAGCGGAGCCTTCCCAGCCCCCTTTCCTGAAGCCTATCCTTGGAGAATCTCTGTTCTTCTTCCCCTCACCGGCCGATACCGTTCCCTGGGAAAGCAGATGCTGCTCGCCATCATGGCGGCGCGGACGCAGTGGCCGGCGCTGGAGTTCGTGGTGCACGATACCCGGTCCTCTCCGGCACACAGCCTGCTGGTCCTCAAGGAGAGCGTCGTCCCGGTGGACAAACCCATCGCGGTCTTTCTCCCTCCAGACACCCCCTCCGTTCAGGCATTGCTCGCCTCGGGTATCGAGCTCCCCATGTTGAGCGTTGGTACTCCCTTGGCCTCGAAACGGACTGCTGGCAGTATCTTCTTCGGACAGCTCACCCGAGAGCAGATCACGTCCTCCCTGGCGCAGACGGCGATCGCCATGGGGATCTCCCGTTTCGCCGTCATATACCCCGACAAGGCATACGGGAAGGCCCATGCCGCAGCCTTCGTCAAAACAGTAGAGAGTCTCAGGGGGCGCATCGTGCTCAAGTCGAAGTACCGGTTCGGCGCCATGCCCTCCCGATTGAACCTCAAGGGTGTGCAGGCCGTCTTCATCCCCGACGCGGCCTCCCGTGTCGAGCTGGTTGCACGGATCATGGCCGCCTCGGGATATTTTGCCAGACCATGGAACAGCAAGAAAAGGAAAGGGCTGCTCATCCTCTCTACCGCACCCGGGCTGTCATCCCGCACCATCAGAAATTCCAGCCGGTACCTGGACGGAGCCATCTTCGCCCCAGGCTATTTTGGTCTCCCCACGGAAATTCTCCCACAGCTCTTCTTAAAATGGGGCATTGACCATGTCCTGGTCCATGCCTACGAGACATGGAACTTCGCCTCGCTGGTCCACACAGCGGTCAAGGCAGGCGCTACGTCACACAAAGAGCTGCAGGCAGCCTTTTTCCGTCTCTCTGCCGGTCCAGGCCTCGGCGCCCTCTTCTCCCACACCGGCTTCACAAGGCGCCCCACCCGCCTCTACCAACTCCGAAAATCCACCCTCCACCTCCTAAACTTACCGTGAGAACGTTACTGAAGTTGATATAGGCGGGTTTGCAATATCTTTGCAGCTTGGGTAATATAAGGCAACATATTGGGTTTCGTGTCGATAACGAGGACATGCAACCGAATCCAATTTTTCCCGACACCGTTCATCTCGTTACCCGCAGAACACTTCATGGGTACTACTTTCTCGTGCCTGATGCAGTAACTACCCAAATATTCTCCTATCTACTCGCCGTCCTTGCTGACAGATACCACATAAAAATCCACAGCTTTGTGATCATGGCCAATCACTATCACTTGGTTTTGACCGACACACAAGGCGTCCTGCCTTTGTTCACTCGAGAGTTCAATGCGCTTCTAGCAAAAACCATCAATCGAAAGCTGGGCCGAAGAGGAACATTCTGGGAACCGAATAACCTTGGTGACACTCGACTGATTACACCACAAGATGCCATAGAAAAAATACTTTACACTCTCTTGAATCCAGTCAGAGCAGGAATAGTCAAAAAGGCCCATCATTACCACGGAGCTATTTCTAGAATAGGTGACATGAATTCGCAACATGGCAGAG
>QKIM01000671.1 GCA_003249585.1 Deltaproteobacteria bacterium | reverse complement strand
GACTGTGCCGCGAGCCCCCTGTGCGGTGAGGACTACGAAGTGTGCACCAACGGCGTGGATGATGACGGGGACGGGTTCGTGGACTGTGACGATCAGGACTGCTTCAACCATGTGGCCTGCAACGAAGGCCGGGAGGATTGCACCAACGGCCTCGACGACGACGGCGACGGGTTTGTGGACTGCTGGGATCAGGACTGTATGAACGATCCCTCCTGCGGGGTCGTCATGGAGGAGATCTGCGGCAACGGCGTCGACGATGATTTCGATGGCCTCATCGACTGCGAGGACGAGGACTGCGTCAACACACCCGAGTGCGGGACGACCCAGTGTGACCCCTACAGCGACGTCGGATGCACCGGCAGCACCAGCCACTGCTACATCGAGGTGAGCATGAGCGGCATCGGCGATCCCTACTGCTTCTCGCCGGCGGGGACGGGGATCCAGGGAGACGGGTGCGCCGTCTCCTCAGACTGTGAACCGGGGTTTGTGTGTTTCGCGGGGTTCACCGGCACCAGTACCTGTGTCGCCATCTGCCTCACGGCCGACCCCTCGGCCTGTCCGGACAACACCAGCTGCATGAGCAACGGCTCCGAGTACGGCATCTGCATGTAGGCTCTTCGCCCCCGCTTGGCGGGGCTCCATAAAAACTATCTTTGGGGCGTGGGAAATTATGTCAGGGTGTGCTATATTGGTTGGCCTTGATAGAGATTTTTTGCTTTTAGCCATTTCTTTTAACTTTTTTCCTTAGGAGAACGAAACATGAAAACGACCTTCCTGCTTATCTTCGCCATGGTCTTCGCCTTCGCCGCCTGCGACGACGACGATTCCAACAACACCAACAACGTCAACAACGTCAACAACACGACGACCACCAACAACGTCAACAACACGACGACCACCAACAACGTCAACAACACGACGACCACCAACAACGTCAACAACGGCAGCTGTGGCGACGGCGTGCTGGACGCTGGCGAAGTCTGCGATGGGGATGATTTCGGGACCGAGACCTGCGAGTCCCTCGGCTACGCCGGCGGTACCCTGTCCTGCAGCCTCGACTGCTCCACCATCCTCGATGGCTGGTGCTACATCAACGACACCTGCGGTGACGGCGTCGCCGACTACTGGGAGTCCTGCGATGGCGACGATCTTCAGGACTACACCTGCGAGGACTGGGGATTCAGCGGCGGCACCCTGGGCTGCACCGACGACTGCTCTTTTGACCTCTCCGCCTGTACGGGCGACCTGTGTTCACTCCAGGAGTGGTATGACGATGGCTACTGCGATCCCTGTGAACTCTACGGCGGCGTTGAGGACACTGCTGACTGCTCCACCATCTGCACCACCTCCGATGGCGAGTGCGGTTCCTACTACGACTCCGCCCTGGGCGGCACCACCTGCATGTACTACGCTGGGACCGAAGACCCCGACTGCGGCGCTGGTGACAGCATGTGCGGCGACGGCGTGGCCGACGACTACGAGTGGTGTGACGGCACCGAGCTCAACGTGGCCTGCGAGGACCTCGGGTTTGCCGGCGGCTCCATCACCTGCGCTCCCAACTGCACCCCCGACGTCTCCGAGTGCACCGAGCCCGTGTGCGGCAACGACGTGGTCGAAGGCACCGAGACCTGCGACGGCACCGACTTCAACGGCGCGACCTGTGAAGACGCCGGCTACACCGGTGGTACCCTCATCTGCAACGCCAGCTGCGCCATCGAGTACACCGACTGCACCGCCACCTGCGGCGATGGCATCATCAGCACCAGTGAGACCTGTGACGGCACCGATTTCGGCACGGCCACCTGCGTGACCGAAGGCTTCACCGGCGGCGACCTCGCCTGTGACCTTGGCTGCCAGATCGACACCACGGGCTGCACCAGCAACTAGTCTGCGTCCTCTTCGGACCGCCGGACCTTGTCCGGCGTGTCCCCCATTTTTCTTCTCAGGCAGTTATAAAGGGATGTCTCATCGTGAGCCGATGCGCTGCGCGGGGAGATGCGCTACTGGATCTTGAGGGCGCCCAGGGCGACCTGGGAGTGGATGACCAGGGCAGGGCGGTCCGAGTCCTCCTCGTAGCGGGGCGCGTCGTTCTCTATGCTGCCGGCGATCTGGGTGCCGTCCACCCTGACGTCGAGCCGTGCCGGGACCCTGACGATCACCTCGCCCATGAAGACCTTCACCCACAGGTCATGCTGGCCCTCGCCGAATTCTGCCTTGCGCAGATCCAGGACATAGGAGCCCATGACCACGTCCACGGCGCCGCCCTCAAAGGGGGCGTGCTCCACCCGCTCTTCCTTCTCCCCCATGACCACGTGGGTCACCAGGTTGATCTGCTCCCGGCGGCGGCGGGTCCAGAAGACGGTGACGAGGATATGAAGTCCGGCGGCCAGCACCAAAAGGGGCCAGACCAGTGACCAGGGGACCGTGAAGGCGCCCAGGGTGTGTCCCAGGGCCAGGCTGCCGCCGATGACGAGGGAGGCCCCCCACGCCTTCTCGGGCAGGCGACCGGGCATGGCCAGCCGGAAGAGTCCCCAGACCGCGATGAACAGGGGCCAGAACTGGATGGCGCGATAGCCCGAGAGCAGGTTGAGGTGGTCCAGCAGGAAGAGGGTCCCCACTCCCATGACGGCCAGCCCGAAGAAGGCCGATCCGACGAAGTTGCGGTCACAGTGACGGTGATAGTGCATGGTGTGCATGATGTCCTCCTATAACGGTTGGTGGGGGACAGCGTGTTGGCTGTTCCCATCAAATTGAATTAAATTGTTCTGGTCCGCAGCGTCGAGGATCAGGTCGTCATGATGTGTGCGGCACGACCGCGAAAAGGAGGATGACCCCTCGGCGCCC
>QKIM01000582.1 GCA_003249585.1 Deltaproteobacteria bacterium | reverse complement strand
GCTGACGATGTTCATGATCAGCAGGCTTGCCTTTTTGGGAACCTCGGCCATGGGCGCGATCACGGGCACCTTGGGCGTCGTCGGGGTCTCCTCGGCCGGGGTCGAGGGGGAGCGGTTCTTCATGTAGAAGAGAAAACCGGCCGCGGCCCCCAGAAACAGGAGGATGACCAGAAAGGAGATGAGCACCGGGTGTCCCTCTTCGGGCCTGTCGTGCTCGGCGATCTCCACTACGGGCCCCGACCCTGCCTGATCCACGGACTCAAGGGCCGTGATGAACTCCTCCATGGTACGGAAGCGCTCCTTGGGCTCCTTGGCGATGGCCTTGAGGACGATGGCGTCCATGGCGCGGGTGATCTTCCCTTCGGGGAACCGCTTCGAGGGTGCCACGGGCTTCTCGAACATGTGCTTGGTGAGCACACCCATGAAGGAGTCGGCGTCGAAGGGGACCGTCCCGGTGATGAGCTCGTAGAGGATGATCCCCGTGGAGTAGATGTCACAGCCGCGCCCAACGGGCTTGCCGGCCGCCTGCTCCGGCGCCATGTAGTCGGGGGTGCCCATGATGGTCCCCGTCTTGGTGAGGGTGCCCTCCTGCTGGGTCACCTTGGCGATGCCGAAGTCGATGATCTTCACGAAATCGTCATTGCCGGCGAAGGTGGTGAGGAAGATGTTGGCGGGCTTGACATCCCGATGGATGATGTTGTGTTTGTGGGCGGCACACAGGGCCTTGGCGGTCTGGATGGTGATGTTCCGCGCGCGTCCCCATTCCATGGCACCGGTCTGGTCCATGACCTCCCTGAGCTCGCGGCCTTCCAGAAACTCCATGACGATATAGATGATCCCGTCACGGGTCTCGCCGTAATCGGAGACATCGACCACATTCTCGTGGTGGATCTTCGAGGCGGCCTTGGCCTCACGCATGAAACGCTCGGCGACGCTCTTCTTTGCGCTCAGGTGCGGATGGAGCACCTTCACCGCCACCTGCTTCTCGATGACCACGTGCCGCGCAAGGTAGACACTGCCCATGCCACCACCACCCAGTCGCTTCATGAGCAGATACTTGTCGCTGAGGGTCAGGCCGGAGAGATTCTCGATCCCCTCCTCATCCACGACCTTGCCGGGAGAGGAGCGCTTCACCGCCGTGACCTTCAGGTCAGGGCTCTGGCCGTCGGAGAACTGCACCACGAAGTCCTCCTTGGAGGGGATGCGGAAGTCTTCGGGGCTGATATTGAGAGGGTCCTTGTCGCTCATGGATTTGACCTGCCGCTAAAGGGGTCCAGCAATTCCGGGTTCCCTGAATCGGGCTTCTTCATGGGCCGGGCGGGCGGCGTCGCGCGCTCCAGCGAGATTACCACAATCTGTTCTTTTTTCGGGGAAATGACAACGGTTTTCGTCGTGTATCCCGCGTGGGACGCCGTCACCGTCGGCGTCTCACCCCGGGAGGTGACCTCGTAGCGGTTTCCCTCACGGTGTACGGCCCCCCTGACCGACACGGAGCTCCCGACAGGTTCCACCCTCAGATAGAAGGGGAGCACAAAGGGCGACCGGGCAGCGGCCACCATGGCGGCGGGTGCCATGGTGGGCACTGCGGGAACCACCGGGGTCTGAACGGCCATGACCGCCGGGGCCGAGGGGGGCTGCTGTACCGGAACGGCGGGCACCGAAGGAGCAGACATGGAGGAGGACGTTCCACCACCCTCGCCCCGGAGCGCCTCGAACCCAAGGGTGACGATGAGGGCGGTCACGACCAGCCCACCGGCGATGATCCAGGCGGGTCGCAGGGTGGCGCGTCCCGGAGGATCATCATCTCCCCGAACCTCGGTCGCAGGGACGCGTGCTTCAAGAAGCTCCAGGACGGCGTCCATGGTCGCTTCCTTCGGTGAGATCACCTGACGTCCGATGACGAAAAGGCGGCTCAGGCGATCGTAGGCATCGGCTTCGGTCTCCTGGAACTCAAGGGCTGGAAGGGCCAGCTCCCGACGCCCGGGCAGACGCCCTGTGGTGAGGAGGAAGGCGAGCAGGGAAAGAGACGTGATATCGTTCAGTGCCGGATGCTTCTCAAGCCACGGGAGAAAGGCGTCCTTTCCCAGGGCACCGGAAGGCAGGGCAATGTGTCCGAAGTCCATGAGCGACGTGAGGTTACCCTCGTCGGATACCTTGATGTTCCGGGGTTTGAGGTTGCCGTGCCCCTTGGGAATGTCCCGCAGGAACCGGGCCAGGACCACGATGACGGCGAGGGCGCTTCGGGGCGTCATGGCGCCGACCCGGGCCAGATACTCCTCGAGATTCTCCCCCTCGCCATACTCCTTGACCATATAGGGTTCTCCCGAGGACGAGACGCCTGCGTCCTGCACCGTGAGGGCCCGGATCTCTCCGGTGACGTGGGGCTGACCCTTGGCCCGCTGGAGGAAGGCCTTGACCAGAGCCTCGTCGGAGACGTACTCCTCCCTCAGGAAAGCAACGGCATACCGGGTCCCCAGGGTCACGTGCTCGGCGCTGTACACCACTGTCAGCGGCCCCTCCCCGAGAGGCGCGAGGATGCGGTACCGGTCGTCCAGGATCAGCCCCAGGTGCTGGTCGTAGAGGGCGACGGTGCGCGGCGGGTTTTTGGGATCGGAAGATCGGCCCATGGTGCTCCTTGACTACACGCAGAGTCTACCACCAAATCCATGTCCGGGCAGCCCTTTAAACATTCCACCCATTTGAAAACAGTCCGGCGTGTCGTCACGGCCGGTCGAGCGGGAGGCCGTGGCGGGCGAGGCTGGAGTTGGTCCAGCGGGGATCCTCGGTGACCTCACGGATCACGAAGGGGGAGAGGGACGAGGGGATGGAGAGTTCGTACCTCGGATGGGGGAGCTCCACCTCCATGAGCACCAGTGGCGCCCCTGAGGGGAGGTCGAGCCCGTCGAACCGATCGATCTCCCAGTTGAGATCATCGCCCTCATTGAACACATGGCGGGTCTTCGTGAGGGAGCACTCCTCGAACAGCGGCCACAAAAGCTCGAAGTGCCCGTAATCGATGGGGAGCTCCTTTTCCTCACGAACGAGCCCCTGACCCGATTTCTTGCACAGATACCAGGAAGCACCGCCGCAGGAGGAGGCCCGTTCGCGCAGACGCACCCTTTTCTCCCCCTCTCCAAGATATCCCTGCCGGATGCGAAGGGTGAGGATATAGGGCAGGTCCGGGAGCCCGTTCAAGAGAAACCGGCGCTCAATCTCCAGAGCCATGTCAACCCTCCTCCACCACTCCCGCGGCCCGCATGGCCACGCGGATGAGGGCGCCCATGATCAGGGCCGTGGAGGAGAAGGCGATGATCTTCGCCCAGGTTACGGCCGACAGCGGCACCGTCTGGAAGAGCTGCCCGCCGAACTGGGTGAGGAGGACCTGCACCGCGACGATGAGGGCGCCCACGCCCAGGAACCCGAAGCTCTTTAAGAGACCACGGAAGGGACTGGTGTGCGGGTCGATGGAGCGGGCGTTGATCTCGTTGAAGACCTGGATGAAGACGAAGGTCGTAAAAATAACCGAGAGGTGCTCACGGCTGTGGCGGCCCCCCGTGCCCAGGAAGTTCCACTGGAACAGGGCCATGAGGGCCACGAAGGTGAAGCCGGCCATGCCGAGGATCATCCACCACATGGGGCGGGAGATGAGGGGCGCCTTGCGCTTGCGGGGCTTCTTGTCCAGGAGATCGGGTGCCGGAGGCTCGAGCCCCAGGGCAACGGCGGCCAGGGTGTCCATGATGAGGTTCACCCACAGGAGCTGCACCGCGGTCAACGGCGACCGGCCACCGATGAGGGCTCCCACGAAGGCGACGGTAAGGGCCGCAACATTGACCGTGAGCTGGAACTGCAGGAATTTTTTGATGTTGGCCTGGAGACTGCGACCCCAGACGACGCCCTTGACGATGGACTTGAAGTTGTCGTCGAGGAGGACCACGTCGGAGGCCTCCTTGGCCACCTCGGTCCCCGAGATGCCCATGGAGGCGCCCACATCGGCCTTCTTGAGGGCGGGAGCGTCGTTGGTCCCGTCGCCGGTGACGGCCACCACCTCGCCCGCCTCCTTGAGGAGGGTGACGAGCCGGAACTTGTCGTGGGGCCTCGAGCGCGCAAGAATCGCAAGCCGTGGCAGGATCTCGCGGACCTCGTCGTCACTCATGGCCTCGAAGGCGTCGCCCTCGAGGACGATGTCGTCGGGGCCCACCATGCCCAGCTCGTCGGCTATGGCTCGGGCCGTGAGGGGGTTGTCCCCGGTGACCATCTTCACCTTTATCCCCGCGGCGCGGCACTGCTCTACGGCGTAGGCCACCTCCTTGCGGACGGGATCACGGATCACCGCGAAACCCCACAGGGTGAGATCCTGCTCGGTGCACTCGTGGGCGCCCCTGGGGACGACGGTATAGGCCAGGGCCAGGACCCGTTCGCCCTTGCCGGCGCTGGCCTTCAGCACCTCGGCGATCTGGTCCTTCACTTCCAGATAGGGGACACCCTCGCGTTCCACCGAGGAGGAGACGTTACGGACCTTCTCAAGCACGCGCTCAGGGGCGCCCTTTACCAAAAGGATATCGTGTCCGTCCTGCCACTGGACCAGGGTGGACATCATCTTGCGTGCCGAGGAGAAGGGACATCGGGTGATGATCCCGCACGACTCACGGATCTCCAGATAGTCGTGACCGCACTGCTCAAGCAACAGGAGCAGCGATCCTTCGGTGGGGTTGCCGACATATTCGGTGCTGCCCTGGTTGTTTTTCTCAAGATGGGCCGTTGAGTTGGCCGCCAGCAGCAGCTTGTAGAGCTCCGCCTCGTCCAGCTTGATGCAGGTGGACTGCGCGTCCTCGAGGCCCTTCTCCAGCGTCCACAGCGAGGCGACCCGCATCCGGTTGAGGGTGAGGGTGCCCGTCTTGTCGGAGCAGATGACCGTGGCGCTGCCCAGGGTCTCCGAGGCGGCGAGGGTACGCACCAGGTTCTTGTCCCTGGCCATGCGGCGCATGTTGAGCGCCAGGTTGAGGGTGACCGCAAGGGGCAGGCCCTCGGGCACGGCGACCACCACGATGGTGACGGCCACGATAAAGGCGTTGAGCATGAACTTGAAGATCAGGGCCGTGGTGATCGCCCCGCCCACGGTGATGAGGTTTCTCGTCATGAGGGCCGCAAAGATGGCCACGGCGGCAATAGTGCCGGCGATGCCGATCTTGTCGGCCAGCGAGGAGAGCCGCTCCTGCAGGGGTGTCGGCTCGGGCTCCTTGGCCAGGGCCTCGCGGATCTTGCCCATCTCCGTGGCCATCCCCACCTTGGTCACCTCCATGGCACCCTCGCCGGTGAGGATGGTGTAGCCCCGGCAGAGCTCTTCGTCGGGGTCGGGGGCCATGGAGGCCGATTCCCCGGTGATCATGGAGGTATCACAGGTGAGATCCACGGTGCTGAGCACCTTGCCGTCGGCGGGAACCTTGTCGCCCGTCTCCAGGAGGACCACGTCGCCCACGACGAGGTCGTCGGAGGCGAGGGTGTGGAACTTGCCCTCCCGGACCACCTTGACCCGTCCCTTTTCACTCTCTTCGAGGAGCGACTGGAAGGCTCTGTTGGAGCGCATCTCGCTCAAGAACCCCACGCCCACGGCGATGGTCACGGCGATGATGATACCGAGCCCCTCAAAGATGGACTCCCCCGTGTAGGTGGAGATGATGATGGAGATGGCGGCGGCCACGGAGAGGATGATGATGGTCTTGTCGGCGGCCACTCCGAAGAGAATCTGGTACCAGCGACGCACGGGGGGGGGCGGCAGCGCATTGGAGCCGTACTTCTCCCTGCTGGTCTGGATCTCGGCCTGCGTCAGCCCATGATGGGGCGTATGAGACTGTGTCATATTGGCTTCCCTGGGGTCAGTTGAAAGGGACAGGAGGAATCTGGCGCACGGGGCTCCAGGACCTCGGCCGTCATCCAACCCGGAGCAAAGCGTACACTATTTGACGACGAAAAAAAACCGGCAAAGAAAAAATGTCATTCAAGGGTTGCCTTGCGGGAAATCGTGTTTAAGTTGGAAGCGTCGAAATTTGAAAACATGGTTATCTATTTGAAAATATTTAACTATTACGATACAAGAAAGGAAGTCCACTATGGCAGCCAAGGATATTATTTTTGATGAGAAAGCTAGAGCGTCCATTCTGCGCGGCGTGAACGTGCTCTCCGATGCGGTGAAAGTGACCCTGGGTCCCAAGGGCCGCAACGTGGTGATCGAGAAGTCCTGGGGCTCCCCCACGGTGACCAAGGACGGCGTGAGCGTGGCCAAAGAGATCGAGCTCGAAGACAAATTCGAGAACATGGGCGCCCAGATGCTCAAAGAGGTCGCCTCCAAGACCTCCGACGTCGCCGGTGACGGAACCACCACCGCCACGATCCTGGCCCAGGCCATTTACCGCGAAGGCGTGAAGATGGTCTCCGCCGGCCACAACCCCATGGAAGTGAAGCGCGGCATCGACAAGGGCGTCGAGCAGATCGTCGCCCAGATCAAGGCGATCTCCAACCCCATCAAAGACTCCAGCGAGATCGCCCAGGTGGGCACCATCTCCGCCAACGGCGACACCCAGATCGGTGACATCATCGCCAAGGCCATGGACAAGGTCGGTAAAGAGGGCGTCATCACGGTGGAAGAGGCCAAATCCATAGAGACCACCTTCGAGGCCGTCAAGGGCATGCAGTTCGACCGCGGCTACCTCTCCCCCTACTTCATCACCGATCCCGACACCATGAAGGTCGAGTTCGAGAACCCCTTCATCCTGGTGTACGAGAAGAAGATCTCCACCATGAAGGATTTCCTCCCCATCCTTCAGGAAGTGATCCAGAAGGGCGGCGGCCGCCCCCTCCTCGTCATCGCCGAAGACGTCGACGGTGAAGCCCTGGCCACCCTCGTCCTCAACCGCCTCCGCGGCTCCTTCCAGGTCTGCGCCGTCAAGGCCCCCGGCTTCGGTGACCGCCGCAAGGAGATGCTCAAGGACATCGCCACCCTGACGGGTGCCGAGCCCATCATGGAAGAGCTGGGCGGCAGCCTGGAGAAGACCACCCTCGAGATGCTCGGTACTGCCTCCAGCGTCGTTATCGACAAGGACAACAGCACCATCGTTGGCGGCAAGGGCGACAAAGATCGCATCGCGTCCCGCATCAAGGAGATCAAGGTCCAGATCGAGAAGAGCTCCTCCGACTATGACAAAGAGAAGCTCCAGGAGCGCCTCGCCCGTCTCGTCGGCGGCGTAGCCGTGATCAAGGTCGGCGCCCCCACTGAGACCGCCATGAAGGAGAAGAAGGCCCGCGTCGAGGACGCCCTCCACGCCACCCGCGCCGCAGCGGAAGAGGGGATCGTCCCCGGCGGCGGCGTCTCCCTCCTGCGCGCCCTCAACGCTCTGGACAATGTGAAGGTCCTCCCCGGTGAGGAGGTCGGTATCGCCATCCTCCGCAAGGCCATCGAGGAGCCCCTCCGTCAGATCGCCTTCAACGCCGGCGTCGACGGCTCCATCGTCATCCAGCGCGTGAAGGAGAGCCAGGGTGCCTTCGGCTACAACGCCGCCACCGACGTGTACGAAGATCTCGTCGCCGCCGGCGTCATCGACCCCACCAAGGTCGTGCGCAGCGCCCTCGAGAACGCCGCCTCCGTGGCCGGTCTCATGATGACCACCATGGCCATGGTCGCCGAGAAACCCAAGAAGGAAGAGCCCGCTGCCGGCGGTATGGGCGGCATGGGCGGCATGGGCGGCATGGGTGGCATGGGCGGCATGATGTAGCCCCCCTCTCCCATTTCTTTCCTCTCCAATCCTCACCCATAATTAACCAATTGATAAATTAGGGGCTTTAACCGCAAATCCGACCATCTTTCCTGTGGCACACTCAAAAAAGCCGTGGTATATATTGCTATGGATGGAGGGCTGCTCCATCGGGAAGGTCGGCATATGCGCACTCAACTCATCCTCGCGGTCCTTGCGCTCACTCTCTTCTCCTGCGCAGGCGGGAACAAGGGCGTAGAGAACAACACCACCAACAACATCAACAATACCTCAAACGTCAACAATACCTCAAACGTCAACAACACCTCAAACACCAACAACTCCTCAAACACCAACAACTGCACCCCCGAGTGCACCGAGGGTGAGACCCAGTGTGTTGACGGGACGATGATCCAGGTGTGCTCGCTGGTGGGCGGGTGCTACGTGTGGGCCGACAACACGGACTGCAGCGCCCTCACCAAGGTGTGTCAGGTGAACGGGACGAGCGGCGAGGCCGAGTGCGTGGAGACCTGCTCGGATCTCTGCGATGCGGCGGGGGACACCCAGTGCAACAATGGCCATATCGAGATCTGCGCCCTCGTGGGCGGCTGCCTCGACTGGGTGGATCAGACCGACTGCACGACCACCGGGCAGGAGTGCCAGATCAACGGCACGGGCGACGCCGAGTGCTACTACAACTGCTCCGATGTCTGCACCACCGCCGGCGACACCCAGTGTTCCTCCAACGTCGTGCAGACCTGCGCCCTTCAGGCCACGGGCTGCCTCGACTGGGACGACACCCTTGACTGTTCCTCCTCCTCCCAGGCCTGCTCCACCGCCGGCGGCGACGCCGAGTGCGTGACCGTCACCGGCCCGGTGCTTTTCTTCTCCGAATATATGGAAGGTTCATCCCTTAATAAAGCCGTTGAGATCTACATCGCCTCATCCTCAACTGCTGTCGACATGAGTACATGCAACGTCAACATCTACTCCAACACCTCCACTACCATCTCCTCAAGCATCACACTGAACGCCGTTTCTCTTTACTCAGGAGATGTCTATGTTCTGTGCAATTCAAGCATCGACAGCACCTGGAGCGTTCCGTGCGATCAACTTCACGGATCGGTGAATTTCAGCGGCAATGACGCGGTGGAGTTGAACTGCGGCGGAACAGTGTATGACATCATAGGTAAAATCGGCGAAAACGTCTCGTGGGGATCGGGCTGCGATGTGACCAGTCCTTCGACCCAGGATTGCACCATGCGCCGCAAGACCACCGTCAC
>QKIM01000536.1 GCA_003249585.1 Deltaproteobacteria bacterium | reverse complement strand
GGAGCTTCACCGTCGAAGGCCGCTTTCTGTATGAGTACGACGGCGGCTACTGGTCCGAGTGGTACCTGGACGTCGAGGGCACGGGGTACTGGCTCCACGAGGACGAGGGGGTCTATATCATGTTCATCGAGCTCCCCGTGGAGGACACGGAGCAGCTCGAGGATCTGTACTACCTGTACACCGACACCCCCGAGCGCCTCACCATGGGGCGCGCCATGCCCGTCCTCAACGGGTCCATGGGGGGCTGGCACCTCATGGAGTTTGGCCGCGCCACCCTCGTCGGCCAGGACGGAAAGCTGCCCCGCAGCCTGCCCAAAGGGCACGCCTATCTCTACTTCGACGGGGCCGGCGGCGGGTACCGCTACACCGTGGAGGTATACGGCGAAGGGACGGCGGGCGCCGTCCACCAGGGGTGGCCCCTGGAATTCGAGGACTTCACAGTGGAGGACCCGGAGTCCTATTACGGATAGAGGAGGAGAGATGAGCACCACGGAATGGATCCTGATCGCACTCTTGGCCGGAGGATTGGGACTGTCCACCTTCGCCGCCCGCCAGGGGTGGGGTGGCACCAAGGATCTCTCCCAGACCTCTTCGCGCACCAAGTCCACCACACACTCAAGCCGCTATTACAGCGGTGGAAAATAAGGAGCTGTTCATGAGAAAAGCCAAACTTGTGATGTTGATATCCTGCATGGCCGTGGCCGGGGGCTTCGGCTACGTCCGGGTCTCCTCGGCCCAGGAGAAGGAGACCGCCATGAAGGCCGAGGCGCCCGCGAAGACCATCGCGACGGCGCCCGTGAAGAGCGCCCAGGAGCAGGTCCCCGCCCAGGAGACCACCTCCTCCAAGCGCTCCCGCCGCGGCGGCGGGATCTTCTCCCGCATCAACCTCGCCGACATCGTCGCCACCCTCGTCTATTCCCTGCTGGGCCTGATCATCGCCCTCTTCGGGTACAAGGTCTACGACTGGATCACCCCCTTCGACCTGCGCAAGGAGCTGGAGATCGATCAGAACACCTCCCTGGGGATCGTGGCGGGGGCCATCATCCTCGGGCTGTGTATCATCATCGCCGCCTCCATCATGAGTCCATAGGGAGCGCTTCATGGCCGAGCTGCGAGTGAGCCAGGTAGAGTGCGCGGGGTGCGGGTCGAAGATCGACATCCGGACCGGTCTGCGCGTCAAGACCTTCACCTGCGACTACTGCGGGGCAGTCTGCGACAACGACCAGGTGGTCGCCATGCAGAACCAGCAGGAGATCAAGACCCGCTACGCCCCCATGAGCTTTCTGAAGCTCGGCCTGCGCGGGGAGTTCCTCGGCCAGCGCTACCAGATCGTGGGACGCATCCGCCTCGAGGGCCACGATGACGAGGAACGCTGGTTCTGGGACGAATGGTTCCTCATGTCCTCCTCGGGGTTTCCCCTGTGGCTCATCGAGGACGAGCACGGGTTCTCCCTGCTGCGCATCCACGTCCCCACGGAGTTCATCGATCCCTACGGCCCCTCCGATACCCTCTACGTCGCCCAGACCCCCTTCCAGATCAAGGAGCGCGGGATCGCGCGGCTGATCTTCCTCGAGGGCGAGCTCACCTGGCGGGCCCGTCCCGGACAGGTCTCCAACTACATCGACTGCGAGCACCAGCACGAGCGCCTCTCCATCGAGTATTCCCAGTCCGAGATCCAGTACACCCGCGGCCACGCCCTCTCCGTGGACATGGTGCGGACAGCCTTCGCCGGCGATCTGCCCGCCGAGGCCGCCACCATGACCAAGAAGGCTCCCGCCGAGAAGAAGGATCCCAAGGCGCTGTGGTACATCGGGGGCATCATGCTCATCGCCGGGCTCATCGCCCTTATGGTCTCCTTCTCCACCGAGAAGATCGGCGAAGTCGTCTTCGACGAGGGGATGCCCAGAGGCTTCACCATCCAGGCCTTCCCCGAGGTGGAGTTTCAGTACCCGTCGCTCAACGGGAAGCGCAGCACCTTCACGGTGACCAGCGGTCCCGTTGTGAAGATCCAGTTCATGTCCACGACCTTCCCCTGGGGCCCTGACGAGACAGGCTGGTGGCTCACGGCCACCTTGTGGGAGGTCGGCGACAAGGGCAAGGACAAGCGGGTCGGCGTCATCGAGGCCGACTTCTGGCGCGCTCGGGGCTACGATGAGGGTGAGTACTGGGAAGAGGAGAAGTTCGTCGACACGACCTACGTCAAGGGCCTCAAGAAGGGCCAGAAATACTACTTCACCTTCGCCGCCGCCGGCTTCAAAGCCAACGGCCGCACATACAGCGCCTACGTCCGCGTCCGCACCCGGGTCGTGGCCGGAGCATGGAACCCCTATCCGCTGAGGATGTTCAGTTACGGTGCCATCGGGCTGCCGGTGATCATGCTGATCATCTTCTTCGCCCTGCGCCACAATGACTGAAGCTCCTCTCTCTTCTCTACGTACCGTCGTCCCCGCGAAGGCGGGGACCCAGCCCCCCGTCGTCCCCGCGAAGGCGGGGACCCACTCGATCCTCCTCGCTGCGTTGTTGGTTCTCTTCGCCCTCCTGGGCTGCGAGACCGAGGAGGATCAACTTGTGAAGTCCGCCACCCGGGGGAACATCGCCTCCAGGGTCGGGGCCATCGAGAAGCTCTCCACACACTCCAGCGACAAGGCCCTCAAGGCCGTCCTGGTGAACCTCAACCACCGCAACTCCCTGGTCCGCAGGACCGCGGCGCGGGCCCTCAGGGGCAAGGGGATCGCCGCGGCCTGGCCGCTGATCCACCGCCTCAAGGACGGAGATGTGCGGGTCCGGCAGGTCATCGTCGCCACCCTCTTCACCCTGCCCCAGGCGCCCTTCATCCATCACGCCCTGGCGGGCCTCATCGAGGATCCCTCCCGACAGGTGCGTACCGCAGTGGTCAAGGGCTTCACAGACGCGGGCTTTCCCCTCTCCGATGTCCTGATCCTCCTGGGTCACGGACGCAGGCGCAGCGCCCTGGCCGGCCTGGCCTCGGGCCGCCCCGAGGAGCGCGCCGCCGCCATCCGCACCTTCGGCGAGCTGGGGACCGGAGTGGATCTCGCGTTCATCCTGCCCGGCCTCATGTCGCGAGATCCCTTCACCTACCGCTCGGCCCTGGCGGCCATGGCCTACCAGCCCGATCCCACCCTGCCGGCCCTGTACCTGAAGCTCCCCGCCACAGAGCAGCGCAACATCTCCATTCTGCGGTGGCTCACGCTGCAGAGCGCCATCGACGAGGCGCAGTGGAAACAGTTGCTCGCCTCTGGGATCGACACCGACTTCCTCATCTCCCTGCTCCCTCCCCGGCACAGCGCCCTGCCCTGCGCTCTTTTGCCCCTGGTAAATAAGCGCGCATCCCTGGCGCAGTTCGCCGGGCGTGCCTGCCCTGTCCCCGCCAATCTGGATCTTTCGCGTCGGGTCATCCTCGTGGGTGCAACAGGCAAAGCCCTCCCGGAGGATCTGATCAAGGCGGTCGGGGCCGCCCTCCCCTCCCTCTCGGGAGAGGCGCTGGGCGTCCTCCTCAAGAAGAATCTCCTCCGTGAGGCCACCGGGGCCATGATCACCGCCAAGTGGGACCGGTTCCTCTTCGCCTACACCAAATGGATCCCCGGATCGACGTGGGAGAAGCTCTCCCTGGTCGGCCCGACAGACCTCAAACCCCAGACCACCGCAAAGATGACCCCCCGGGAGAAGCTCCTCTCCGCCTATCGCAGCAAGGTCAACGTGCACACCGCCACGGAGCTTCTGCCCCCACGGTTCGACCTCCCCCTCTTCATCCGCCAGGTCCGTGCCATGCGCGGGGAGAAGGCCCTCTATCCCCTCCTCCTGAAGATCTCCGCCTCGGCCCCGCCCGAGCTGCAGACCGCCGCGCTGTCGGCCATCACCGGGCTCAAGGGGGCCGTCCCCCAGGAGATCACCGCCGCCTCCGAGAGCGAGAACCCCGAGGTGCGCAAGGCGGCCATCGCCATCCTCGCCAGCGCCGTGGACATCGGCCCCGCGCTGCGCTGGTTCTCCGACCCGGAGCCCGACATCCGCGAGCTGGTCATCGAGGCCATCGAGCGCACAGGCTCCCCCGCCGGCCTCAAGCTGGTCACCGCCCTCTTCGCGAAGGCGCCCACGGCCCGGTTGGCCGAGGTCCTGGGCAGGCTCAAGGTGAAGAAGGTGCTCCCCGAGTTGCTCTCCCTCATGAAGGAGGACACCGCGCGGGCCATGGACAAGGATCGGGCCGCCGTACTGGCCTCCCTGGTCGCCATCGCGCCCTCCAACCTCGACGTGCGGCTGGTCATCGGCGAGGAACGCCTCCACCCGTCGCACGAGGTGCAGTGCACGGCCCTTTCGGTCACCACGGACGCAAAACTCCGCGGGATCTACGCGACCTACTCCCCCTACCTGGCGGTCCGGCGATGCGCCTCAGGTAAAACGGGCAAATAAGACCGAGACCAGCAGAAACAGACTGGCGGCCAGCAGGGGAAGGGTGAAGAAGAAGTGACGGCGCGCCCGGAAGGTGAGCGCCACCGCCGCGAGGGAGATGGCCACCAGGGCTGACCCGGCCATGCTCACGGCCGTAGTGGGCCCCATCCGCTCGAAGAGCATGTACCCCAGGGGGAGGAAGAGATATCCGGCGATGATCAAGGAGAACAGCAGCACGTCACACCTCCCCTAACTGAGCTGGGCCCCGGGAATCATGACGTCGGCGTCACCGTCCCGCAGGGGCGTCAGGAGGGCCAGCTCGCCCGTCCCCGGGTTCTCGGCGGCCACGATCATGGCCTCGCTCACGCCGAACTTCATCTTGCGGGGCTTGAGGTTGGCGACCACGGCTACCTTCTTGCCCACGAGGAAGGCGGGATCGAACTGGCTGCGGATGCCGGCGAAGACGTTGCGGGTCCCGATGCCGATGTCCACGGTCAACTGCAGGAGCTTGTTGGCCTTGGGCACCAGCTCCGCCGTGACGATGGTGCCGATGCGCAGGTCTACCCTCGCGAAGTCGTCGAAGGTGATCTCCTCCTTGGGGGGATCGTAGACGACCGCCGGCGGGGGCGCCGCCGCCTCGAACTGGACACGGGTGGCCTCGATCATGGCCTCCACGGCCTTCTCGTCCACCCGCTCCACGAGCCGCTCGAAGGCCCCGATGGTTGTCCGGGGCGCGACACTGAAGTCGAGATCCGCCCAGGTCCACTCCCGGCCGCCGTCCAGCATGGACTCGATGGTGCGCTTGAATTCGGGGAGCACGGGCCCCAGCCAGATGGCGAGCCCCTTGAGCATCCCCAGCGCCGAGGTGAGGATGGCGCGGGCCTTCTCGGGCTCGTCCTTCACCAGCCGGAAGGGCTCCGTGTCCTGGAGGTACTTGTTGGCCAGCTCGGCGATGCGGGAGACCTCCCGGATGACCCGGGCGAACTCGAACCCGCCGTACCAGGCGGCGATCTGCTCGCAGCTCCCCAGCGCCTCTCGCCGGATCTCCTCGAAGGCGGGATCGGCCTCCCCGGTCACGCCGTCCAGGCGCTTGTGGAGCAGGGAGATGGAGCGCGACGCCAGGTTGGCCACCTTGTTGACCAGCTCCGCGTCGACCCGGTGCTTGAACTCCTCGAGGTTGAGATCGAGGTCCTCGATGCCGCTGTTGAGCTTGGAGGCGTAGTAGAAGCGCAGGTACTGGGGATCCAGATGGGCCAGGTAGGTCCGGGCTGTGACCGAGGTCCCCCGGGACTTGCTCATCTTCTCGCCGTTGACCGTGAGGAAGCCGTGGATCTGCACCCGAGACGGCATGGTGTAGCCGCCGTAGTGGAGCATGGCGGGCCAAAAGAGGGTGTGGAAGTAGGTGATGTCCTTGCCGATGACATGGACCACCCGGACGGGCTCCGCGTCGGTGCGGGAACGCTCCCAGTACCCGTCGAAATCCCTGCCCTGCTCCGTACAGTATTTCTCGGTGGTCCCGATGTACCCGACGGGGGCGTCCATCCACACATAGAAGTACTTGTCCGTCTCGCCGGGGATGGTGAACCCGAAGTAGGGCGCGTCCCGGGAGATGTCCCAGGGGCGCAGCTCGGCCTCGAGGAAGTTCTTCTTGAGCCAGGTGCGGATCTCCGCGTGGAGGTGGGTCTCGTCGTCGACCCACGCCGCGATGGGCTCCCGGGCCTTCTCCAGCTCGACGAAGTAGTGCTTGGAGCTCTTGCGGACGGGGGGGTTGGCGCACAGCGAGCAGGCCGGATCGATGAGCTCCGTGGGGCTGTAGGTCGTGCCGCACTTCTCGCAGGAGTCGCCGTACTGGTCCTGGGCCTTGCACTTGGGGCACACGCCGCGGACGAAGCGATCCGGCAGGAACCGCGCGTCGTGCTCGCAGTAGAACTGCTCGACCTCCTTCTCGTAGATGAGGCCGGCCTCCCTGAGGCGATGGAAGATGCGCTCGGCGTGGCCGCGGGTCTCCGGGGAGTGGGTGGTGTAGAAGCGGTCGAAGGCGATCTGGAACCCCGAGAAGTCCTCGAACTGCTCCACGTTGTACCGGGCGACCATCTCCTCGGGGGTCATCCCCTTCTTGCGGGCGTTGATCTCGATGGGCGTGCCGTGGGTGTCGGAGGCGCACATGTAGATGACCTCCTCACCGCGCAGCCGGAGAAAACGCACGAAGATGTCGGTCTGGATGTATTCCACCAGGTGGCCGATGTGGATGTCGCCGTTGGCGTAGGGAAGGGCACTGGTGACAAGCGTTTTGGACATTTCGCCTCCTTTTTTCCCCGCCAAGGGTCGTACCGGGGCAGGCGGGGGAGTGGGCATTATAGTGAAACGGGCAGAAATCTCAACCGCCAGGTGCGATCACCCCCACGTAGCGCAGCGCGTCAGGGCCCTCTCCCGCATGCCGAACTCCCCGTAAACGCCTTTGCGCACCGCCGGGTCGGACAGAGTCCGCACGGTGATCGGCCAGGCCGCATCAAACCGCTGTCCTTCACGATACCAGCGGGATTTGGTATATGCCTAATAGCATACCGCCGCGACCACCTCCGACGCAGTATTTTTTACTACGCTTTTTAACGCAGCGACGCAACCATCTGGAATGGATTACAGTATTTCCCCATCACACAGAATGCAATTTTTGAATCCGCGACAACACGGGGTCCGATCCGCTCCCTCAAAACATTAGTTCCATATTTCACGACAGCATGAATTTCCTTGAATCCACAACCCTTTGGGAAACCATCATGAATAGCAAACGGAAATTACGGTTGCAAAATCATACACACACCTCTAGGGTCGCGCTGTCAAACATTTTACCAACTTGATTTTTTACACTGTTCCGTCTTTCGACGTCTAGGTGTCCCATGACAGCCCTGCGCCCCAGGACCCTGTGTGCCCCTGGTCTCCTCCTCATCCTCATGGCCCTGAACGCCTGCGTGGATCCCTTCCAGGGCTCCCGCATCGTGGGCAACCTCTTCGTTGGGGACCTCGACCCCGACAGCCTGGTGACGCCCCCCCGCCTCCCCGACGGCTCGGGCGGGTTCACCTGGGCCGCCGAGGGGGATCCGGGATACGTGGACCACTACGAGCTCTACGCGGGCATCGACGGCATCGGCAACGTCCGCATCCTCAACTTCCTCATCCGCCCCATCTTCGAAGTCCACCACCCCTGCTACACCGTCCTCAACGACGACATCCGCATCACCCCGGACGGCGAGAGCGCCACCATCAACATGTGCCGGGATCCCTATCCCCTGCTGGAGCGGACCCTCTTCGCGCTGGTCAGCGCCGCCCCCACGGACATCGGTGACGCCAACCCCGGATACCGCTACCTGGAGTGGGGCCTCCCGCTTCGGACCGCCGACAACACGGTGACCGCCCCTGACTGCGGCGACATTGGCCAGATTTCCTATGATCCCGATGCCGTACAGGACTTTTGCGACAACCTCCATGAGGACTACTACGTGGGGAACCCCTTCCAGTTTTCCAAGCCCGTCAACGGCACCCTCTACGGCCTGGTCAACGGCATCGACCCCCGCACCAACCTCGCCATGGGGGGCTTTCTGCTCAACTCCGAGTACCAGCTCAAGGGCATGACCAGCCTCTACATCCTGGCCGATCCCGATCCCGGCCGGCTCACCGAGGAGAACTTCCACGCCAACCTCCCCCCGAACCCCGCAGCCCGGATCGCCTTCCTGGCCCGGACCGATCAGCGCTTCGGCTACATCGCCGAAGACCTGTACGAGGGGGTGATCCACGGCCTCATGGAGGATCCCGACGGCTCCTCCGCCTATCTGGAATTCACCCTCTACGTGGACCTCGACACCGACAACCTGATGTTCTGACAGGAGCTCACCATGCGAACCCTCACTTCGGCCGCGACCCTCTGGGCGCTCCTCCTCTTCCACGGCTGCACCACCGTGGAGTGCGGAGAGGGCACCGTCAACAAGAACGGGGAGTGCGTCCCCCTCAATCTGCCAGCCAACAACCTCGACGACCCCTGCTCCTCGGCCGGCTACTGGAACGCCGAGCTGGGCCGGTGCGTCGCGGACCCCGAGGCCATCTGCGGCACGGGGACTGAGGTCGTGTGGAACGAGGATCAGACGGCCTTCACCTGCGTGGGCACGGGCGAACCGACAGGCCCCGCGTGCCCCGAGGCCGAGCCCGGCGGCCCCATCTGCATCAGCGGCGTCATCAAGCATTTCATCGACCCCGCCGACACCACCCGGTTCCTCTCCACCCAGATCACGGACCCCGACACCCTGGGCAACCTGGAGGTCGTGGTGTTCGACCCGCTCATGTTCGCCATGCTGGGCACGGGCGCCTCCCCCCTGGGCAAAGGGAGCGTGGACCCCGAGTCGGGGATGTTCGTGATCGAGGAGATCACCGTCCCGTCCATGGAATTCGTGGCCATCGTCGTCCGTGACGCCGGCTGGACCCCCGACGCCACCGAGCTGGCCTACGTCCCCACGGGCTTCGCCTACGTGGCCACCGCAGGCTCCAACCTGGAGAACATCATGGGCGTCGCCATCGAGAAGGACCAGATGGACGCCTGGCAGGCCGACCTCCCCGCTGGATGGCTCGACACGGCCTGCGACGAGGGGGACATGTACCTGTGCGGCACGTGGATCGCCTATTTCAA
>QKIM01000451.1:2387-2847 GCA_003249585.1 Deltaproteobacteria bacterium | reverse complement strand
GTGGTGCTGGGGTGGACGAGCCTCAACAACGTCCTGCGCGATACCGGGCTTGTGGCGCTGCTGCGCAAACTGCAAGGCCTGGCGCCGGGCGGGGCCGTCATGGCCGGGTACCTCGAGGAGGACGCCCGCGAGGCCGTTTCAGGCCCCCGAGCCAGGCTCCGGGACATGCTGAGGTCGGCTGGGCTGACCCACCGTCGCCCCGGCGACCGGTATCGGGGACACCTGGGGTTCTATCGGGAGTACGATCGTGACCACCTGACCGCCCTGGCCACTGCGGCCGGCGTGCAGGTGCGCTTTGTGTCGGACATCTATCCCGTGGCCCTGTTCACCCTGGAATCATCCTCCCGGTGAATGGTCTCCGAAATCAGCAGCATACAAAAGATAATGTTGAAACTTCAGTATGGCTTGCTACACTACTGCAATACCAGAATGAAAGAATCGACCGCGGAGTTGACTCCCA
>QKIM01000451.1:0-2377 GCA_003249585.1 Deltaproteobacteria bacterium | reverse complement strand
GACCGCGGAGTTGACTCCCATGGAAGAGAAGAAACCTCGTGACAAGGCGTCAGCGCCTCCAAAGAAGAAGGTCTACCTGCCGCCGCAGTTGAATACCGAGAAGGTCTTTTCCGTCGATGCCCTGGGCGGCTGCCGGATGACCTCCGTGGCCGACGGGTGCGGCCGTGGCCGTGGCCTCTATCTCTCCGCGACCTGAACACCGGTTCGAGCGGGACGTCGTGGGGGGACTCCATGGGGGAGAGGGCGCGCCATCTCCCGGTGGCCCTGTACCCGAGGGGCCTTTCAGTTAGGCGCGTCGAGCACGACTCCGCGCCCGGGGCTTGATTTCATCGGAAAAAGTGCGTATGTTCTTTTTGCCAGGAACAAGCACCGGGTGCAGCCCGGCCGCGGAACGCGGCGCAGGGATGGAGCTGGTGAGGGTTTGTGGTGGAGGCTCCCATGGGGACCATTGCGACGACGACGATCCGAGAACGGGACATCACCATCAAATCCATTGAGGGGTCGGTTTCCTTCCAGGAACTCAAGCAGTGGGTCTCCGAATTCTACAGCGAACGGGTCACCCGAAACACCATCTGGGATTTCTCCGGAGCGACCATCGTGGATCTTCGGTCTCAGGACATCCGTCGCATCTTCAATTTCACCCGCCAGTATCTCCCCGCGGGCCAGCGCGGCAAGGCGGCCCTGGTCGTCTCCAGCGAATTCCAGTTCGGGCTCTCCACCCTGTACAAGACCCATCACGACCTGAGCGATCACAACGTGGAACACCGGGTGTTCCGCCGTTTTCAGGACGCCCTGGAGTGGATCGAGGAAGACTGAATCAGGGGAGAAGCTCGCCGGCCGCGGTGACCAGCCCCGCCGCCTCCAGGTCGATGATGACGAGGGTCCCGGGGACGGCGTTGACCTGAGCCGCGGTGCCGTACCAGGCCACGACGAGCCGCCAGGGAGCGGGCAGCAGGGCCACGGGGCTGAGGAGCTCCGGGGCCTCGGTCGTGAAGAGCGGAGGGAGCGTCCGGCTGGTCCCGCTGGGAATGTGCCTCAGTCGAATCAGGCCGATCACCGGGGTCTCCGAGGCCGCATAGGGATTGGGAGAGGGGACGTCGTCTCCCTCCCCGTCGGTGACGGTGAAGGCGTTCTCATCCAGATGCCGCTGGAACTGGCACAGCGGCGCCCGATCCACGCTGGCCAGCAGCGGCGGGAGGTACCTTCCCTCGCGCTGGGCGAACCACCCATCCATGGTCAGGTTGGTCCACTGCCCCGTGAGGGGCTCCAGGGCGAAGATCTCCGTATCCAGCCAGAGCCTCGTGCCGTCCCCGGTATCGAGGGCATGCAGCCGCAGGCCTTCCACCAGGAGGATGTCCCCCTGCATGCGGATGGCGATGGGCTGATATTCGCCCAGGGGCGAGAGGTCCAGCGGGATCCGGCGGTCCTGGGGGTCGTAGATCTGGACCTCGCCGCGCGCCAGAATCGCGCCCCAGGTGTCATGGAGGCTTATGGAGATGCTGTCGCAGGAAGAATCCCAGTTGATGATGGACGAGGAGTCCCCCGTGTCGGGCCAAAACACCTCGACCCCGCAAAAGGGGGCCACGAACTGTGCGAACTCCTCGGGGGGGGTGGTCTCCCAGAGGTACCAGAGCCGGTCTGCGCCGAGCACCCGGCCGGCGGTGGCGGTGAAGGGCATGTACTCGAGGTGATCCGTGGAGACCGGCATCCACGTGCCGGTGCCGAGGGGGTGCACGAAGTCCGCAAACGCGTACTCTTCGCCGTCATACTCCGTCATCCGGGCGAGGAGCCAGTCGGCGTTGATCGAGGGGTCGTGGGCCGTCGTGTCGGCGGCGAAGGGCGGGTCCCCGTTGAGCGTGAGGTCTTCCCCGGTGCCCATGTCGTAAAGGTGCAGCGTGCCGCCGTAATAGTAGTGGTTTTGCCAGTCCCAGGCGGCATCCCGCTCCACGTAGACCACGTGGGAGGGGCCGACGCTGTGGGGGCCGATCCGCACATCCCCGGCGCTGACGGAGGGGGTGATGATGGTGAGCGCGGCGGTGGGGACAGGGTCCTGGACGTCTTCGGGCGTGCAGAGGGCGGACGGTTCCTTCTCCTCGCTGCAGCCGAGGATGAGCAGGATGAAGATGATGAGACAGTGACCGCGAGTCATGGGTGCTCCCTGTGCGTAGGGAAGATCTGACACGATAGCCCAGAAAGATCCAGTGGGAGGCGGGAAAAAATGGTGGGAAGGGCGCAGGTGGTGATCGGCCTCACGGTGTCTGGCCCCGGGGCCGTGGGTTCACCGCTGCCTGGCCCGGGGCTTTTTCAGTTTCTTGCAGGAGTCGGGTTCCTTGAGGGCACATCCCTGGCGGTAGTATCGCTGCGCCGCGACCGGGGA
>QKIM01000041.1 GCA_003249585.1 Deltaproteobacteria bacterium | reverse complement strand
GGCAGCCCCTCACGGGCGATCCTCAGATTCTCTTCCACGTTGGACATGGTGTTCATCCCGCTGAGGACCACGTGAATGTCGGGATCGTCATAGAGCCAGCGGAAGGCCCATTCGGCGTTGGACCGCCTCGTCGGGGCGTCGTCGAGGATCTTCTGCGCCTCGTCAAAGAGCGGTCTCGCAAGGTATCCACCCCGCAGGGGCTCCATGATCGCGATCCCCATACCCTTCTCCTGGGCCCGCTTCAGCCCCTGACGCCCCGCCTGGTAGTTGACGTCCATGTAGTTGTACTGGAGCAGGCAGAAGTCCCAGTCCCAGTGATCCACGACCTCCATGAAGAGCTCGCTCGTGTCGTGGTAGGAGAACCCCCCGAACCGGATCCGGCCGTCCTTTTTCGCACGCTCCAGAAAGGCTCCCACCTCCAGCTTCTTCAGGGTGGGCCAGCTCTGGGCGCCGATGGCGTGAACCAGGTAGAAGTCGAGGTAGTCGGTCCTCAGCCGTTTGAGCTGGGCGTTGAGATAGGTGTCGTAGTCTTCCGTCCGCGAAAGCAGCCACGAAGGGAATTTGGTGGCGATCTTGACCCGCTGGCGCCGCTCCCCCTCCATCACCTTGCCCAGGAAGGTCTCGGAGCTCCCGCCATCGCTCATGGATCTGCTGTGGTAGGGCCAGGCGGTGTCGAAGTAGTTCACGCCCTGGTCCATGGCGTGGTGGATCATGCGGGTGGCGAGGGTCTCGTCGATATGGTTGTGGTCATTGTCTACCACCGGCAGGCGCATACACCCGAACCCCAGGGCCGAAACCCGCTCCTTGGTCTTTCCGAAGGTACGATACTGCATGTGACTCCTCCCGTGTGATGCTCCCGGTCCCGATCGCGACCGACCATCACGTGGTGCTCATTCTACCACATTGTCAGGGCTAAAGCGCCTTGGGAGGAAAGCCGAGCCGTGCAAGCCAGCCATCCACACGGTCCATGGAGCTTTTAACCGCCCGGGAGGCGATATCGATCTCCTTTTCGATGACGCAATCGGGGCACAGCTTGCGCAGCTCCTTGAGACTGAATCCCATTCCGCCGCCGCCATGGGTGCAAAAGGGGATGACCCGCGTTCCGCCGAGGTGGTTGTCCCGAAGGAAGGTGGCCACGGGGCGCGGGAAGGTGTTCCACCAGTTGGGATACCCCAGAAAGATGACATCATAGGAGCCCCCATCGGTCTTCGCGGTCTTCAGCGCGGGGCGGATGTCCTTGTTCAACTCGACCTTCGCCCGCACGACGGCAGCGCTGTAATTTTCGGGGTAGGCGTTGGCGCTGATGATCTCGAAGAGCTCACCATCCACCTTCTTCGCGATATGCCTGGCGACCGCGCGGGTGTTTCCCGACCAGGAGAAATAGGCGACCAGGATCTTCTTCCCCGTGGTCTTCTTCGCTCGCACAGGAGAACCCTGGGAACCCAGGGAACCCCCTTCGTCCGTCTTGCGACGGGGTTTGTCGGTTCGTCCCGTACATGCCCCCAGCGAGAACATGGCCATGGCGGCCAAATATATTGTTATATTGGGACAATACACAACAGCTCCTTTCGCGGGCGAGTCGTTCAGACTTTCTCGCTTCCCTTGATCATCGTATCGCACCGGACCACCTTCTCCGTAGACCAATCCTCGGCGTTGTTTGCACGATTCTGCCACGCCGGCGTCTTTTTTTCCATGCCCTTACCAAGGACACACACCACCGGTGACACCGCCTCCCCTTTCCATGGGGAGGGGGCTCCCGCATGAATGGCCCTGCAGCCTTCCCTCATTCCTTTGTAAAAGCAGATCATTTCTATTGTTACGCCATGCCACCCCCTGCCACGGAATGCCCCCCAGCGGCCCGCCAGGCACCCTGGGGAGCGCGCCGTTGGACCCCCCTTTATTAAAATAGTGGGGGGAGGGGGAAACCGCGCCCTTGGAGCCCGCTGATGCCCCCTGGGGCATTTTGCCTGGAATTTTACCCGTTTGATGGAGAAAAACCGGGAGTCTAGTCGTATGCGGGATCCCAGGTGTACCACCACATGTCGCCGTAGGTGGTCAACTGGGGCGTGTCGTTGAAGAGGGTCACGGGCCCCTGGAAGGTGAGGCAGGTCCCCGCGGGGAAGACGTTGAAGGAGCCGGTACGGAACACCACGGTGGAGTCCGCGCCGTAGTCCAGGTCGTAGCACAGATAGCCAGTGCCGCACACGGCGCCATCGGCCACGAGGATGCCGGAGACGCGGACGACTTCGTTGACATCAGCGGCAGTGACGGGTTCTGCCGCGGTGGCCTCCTTGACCGAAACGTCGAAGCCGGTCCCGTCAACGGCCCAGCCGGTCCAGTCCACCTGGGTGATCTCGTTGGTGTTCATGTAGTTGCTGATCTCGGTGACCGTGAAGGAGATGCGCTTGCCCGTGGTCGGGACGAAGGGCAACTGCTGGGTCGCGTCCTCCGTGAGGAAGACCTTGAACACCGCGTTGGCGTCAGCTATGTACACGCGGTAGACATCGGGCGTGTAGTAGGAGGCGATGATGGTCGCCTGGGTCACGGGCATGTTGACCGCGAGAGTGGAGCCGTTGGCGGGCATGAGCGCCTCCAGATCGGCCAGCCCTGCGTCGTAGCCGCTGTCCCAGGGCGCCGTGGCGATGGTGCCTCCATACAGGGACGAGGCGTCGTCGGTGCCGTCCAACTGGCCCGGCCAGCTGTAATCGTCGACACACCACGGAGCGGGCGTCTCGTGGATGGTGACGGTCTGGGTCTGGGAGACAAAGTCCGTGCCATCGTTGCAGATGATGGACAGCACGCAACTGGGAGTTTCTGCGGCGGAGGCGATCATGAAGGTGTAGTCCCCCGTGCCGTCGTTGTAGTAGACGAGGGTCCCGTCACAGGTGTCCGTGGTGGTGTCCACACCAAAGAATAGGGCGTCGCCGTCGGCGTCGGTGCAGGAGAACTCATAGGCGGTGAGCACAAGCTCCGTGGCATCTGCAGGCGCACTGGAGGTGAACTCCGGAGGAGTGTTGCCGGCGGTATCCTCGACGCAGGTGAGGCCCTCGGCGTGGTAGCCGGCATCGCAGGCGCAGGAGGCCGTCCCGGTGGTGTCGACACAGGTGCCGTGACCGCAGTCAACGGACTCGCAGGCGTCCTGCGTGGAGTCATCATCGTCGTCACAGCCGACCAGCCCGAAACTGAGCGCCAGCATGATCATTCCCGAAATAACCAGTAATCTTGATCGCATGAATTCCTCCTCGGAAGTTTCTGGGACAGGTGGCGGCACCATTACCCCGGATCATTGTCCCGATTTGTCGTATCGCATGCACATATAGGTCAGTCACGGTGCTTGTCCAGGAAAATTATTGGAGATCGTACAGGTTCGGCGTTCAGGGGATCAGGTAGGAGAAGGTCCATGAAGGGCGCCCGGGAGTCTTCCCAGCGTTGATGCGGGTTTGCCATTCCCTGTCATCGAGACGCTGGGTGCCGCCGAGGAAGAACTCGTAGTGACTCAGGGCGGGCCCCACGTCCTGTTAGCTTTTCCCTTCCCGCGGGTTGATTTTTTTGATATACAAATTTCCTGCACATGAACCACGGAGAGGAGATTCACATGGTCCTGACACTATTCGCCCTGTTCATCGCCACCGCGCCTCCCGCGGCGAATCCACCCGCACCCGCGGCCGCCAAGGTTCCTGAGAAGAACGCAACGCACCCCAAGCCCCCCGTGAACAGCGAGACAAAAACCACACAGCCCACCTGGGAGCAGCGGGAGGCGGAATTCCTCCGCTGCGTCGCCCCGGACTCCAAGGACTTCAACCTCGAGCAGTGTATCGCCTACCGAAAAGGGCTCACGGAGAGCAGGAAACTGGCCTTCTGTGCGAGGGAATCCTTCAAATGGCACTCGAGCCCCTATTGCACGAGGCTCCGAAGGGGAGTCCTCAGGCGGAAGTTCATCGCCTCCACCAGCGCCGAGCAGCGCCGCTCCTCCCTGGCGGTCTGCTTCACCACCAACTCACCGCGTGCCCAGCGGGTGGAGTGCATCGTCTTCCGCAGAACGCTCAAGGAGCTCGGCCTGAAGGTGGTCTCCGCCTGCCTCGACACGACGTCTGGCCGCTACTGGCAGTCCCGGTGCCGGACCTACCGTCGCAAACTGTACCAGCACCTCCAATGCAAAGAGAAGAAGGTCCGCAGAAAAATAGAGGACAGAGAGCCCAGCGACCCGATTGTCCCCATAGTGAGCACGAAACCCGTAAAAACCGAGGACCCGAAGCCGCAGTTCGAATGGATGATGGGAGGCAACGCCATATTCAGCCATGCAAACCATTCCTCCGACGGCGAAGAGTACACCCAGGACTCCCTCAGCTTCTCCCTCAGCGTCGGCCGGTTCCTCGCGCCCCATGTGGTGCTCATGGGCAGTGTGAGCTACACCACTGAATTTGACGACGAAACAGAATCCATCTCCAAAGGGTTCGGCATCGGGATCGCCTATTTCGGGGAGTACTTCCATATCGGGATTGAGCTCGGGACCGGTACGTTCAAGGAGATCGACCGCACATGGGACCAGTCAGCGTCCGCGGAATACAACCAGATTGCCCTGCCATTGGGCTTCCTCTTCCGACTGCGCCCCTACCTGGCACTGGACATCGGTATGCGCATCAGGCGCGTCTTCTGGAGAGAAACCGATGTACAGTCCGACATCTGGGAAGTGGGCTGGTTCGGCCTGCACGTCTTTTTCTAGCCGACTATTCCCTTATCGAGACCTGGCCCCTCTCCCAGCAGGCGGGAATACTCCGGCGGCGTCGCGCCATCGAGGAGGGCAAGGATCAGATCACGCTCGGTCTTTTTCAGGGCGTCCAGCGCGCCGTCAAGGGTCATGAAGAGCCCCTCGGGGAGGGCCGCCGTCACCTTCTCGAGTTCCCGATACCGGCCGCCCAGGCCATGCAGACGGGACATGTCGTCCATCTGTGACAACATCACGCGAGCGCGCCAGCGGGGATCCATGGCTGGGGGGAAGCATGCGGCGGGGATGCGCTTGGGGATCGCCGAGGCGGCTGCGACGCGATTTACGCGGTTCTCGGACGCCCTCGCGCCTTCCCCCTGGGGCGCCCCCCACCTGTTCTCCGTGTAGAGCCGCTCGTAGAGCGGTCGGAGGGAGGGGTCGAACCGATCCAGCACCCCGAGAAAGTGGTCCCGCTGCCGGCCACCCTTGAGGGTCATCCCCGCAGGAATGACATACTCGAGACCCAGCGCCCCGGCGCGCTCGAAGACGGCGGCCACGGCCTCCTCGGAGTCACTGACGCCGGGAATGAGCGGCATGAGGAAGATCCCCGCGGGGATCCCCTCTGCGCGGAGGCGTCCGAGGATCTCCAGTCGGGCCGAAGGGGGCGGGGCGCCGGGCTCGAAGAGGGCCGCCACGTCATCATCGAGGGTGGAGAAGCTCATGGAGAGGAGCGCCCTCCCCTCGCGGGCCATCTTCACCAGAAGGGGCACATCCCGGACCACCAGCGTGGACTTGGTGAGGATGTGCACCGCGTGCCCGAACCGGTCGAGCAGTTCCAGCGCCCGCCGCGTCACCCGGTAGTGCTCCTCGATGGGCATGTAGGAGTCCCCCACGCCGCCGCCGAGCAGCATGAATCCCCCCGGGGAGGGTTTTCGGCGCCTGCGAGGTTCCAGCTCCCGCGCGAGCAGCTCGGGCGCGTTCACCTTCACCACCAGATCCCGCTCGAAGACGCCCTCCACCCGATACCGCTCGTCGCGACCGTCACAGTAGGCGCAGTTGTGGGGACAGCCCCGATAGAGGTTCATCCCTGCCGATGAGACGAACCACGAGTCCACCCCCTTGTGCTTCCGCAGAATCGTCTTCGCGGTAGTCTCCGTCGCGCCCATCAGGTCCGCTCCTCGCGAAACAGCATATCGTCCCTTCGCCGACCGGTCGTCAGCGGTTGGCAGGGCTGCACTGATGAGAGGTGCCCTGCTGTTTCGCTACTGAGGATAATCGGCGCAGAACAAAAAGGCGATGGAATACATCTCCAGGCACGTGCCGTCGACCTCGGAACAGAATCCGCCGCTGCACTCGCTGTCACGGTCGCAGGCGGATCCGGTGGGGAGATCCTCGACACAGGTATCCTGGTCATCCGCACAATGGAGATCATCTGCCAAGCAGGATCCTTCCACGCATGCCTCTCCCGCTGTCATGGGTTCCGTGCAGACGTCGTCGGCGCAGATCAGCCCCGCCACACAATCCTGATAGATACAGCCCTCTCCCTCCAGGTGGCGCTCGGCGCACACGGGCGGTACGGAAAACCAGATGTCGCAGTAGAGCTCACTTCGGCATTGGCGAACATTGTCGCAGGGCTCTCCCACGTCCACCTGTCCGACGAAGGTCTGACCCCAGAGACGGTCCAGCTCGGTCCCCAGGGCCGGATCCGCGGCCCCCTCACAGTATCCCTCGGCCGCGCTCAACCGCTCCTGGGCGGCCAGCAACGTGTCAAAATACTCAGCATGGATCGTGTAGTGCTCCTCGGTGTATTCCTGAAGGTACCCGCGATAGGTGCTTGCATAGCACTCGTTGTAGGAACTGAGGTCGGGACGGCTCACTCCACCATACGTGCTGCAGCACGCGGACAGGTCCTTGCAGATACGGGCCGCGAGGCTGCCGAGGAATTTTTCCCTCGGTGTCTTCTCATCCTCGCACCCTGCACTCACCACCAGCATCGTCATCACCACCGTCATCATCACGACCCGCATCAGTCAACGCCCTTTCTTTGCCGCAGCGGCAACATTTCCCGAACACATGACACGATGATATCTTCATAATGAACGCCGCGTCAACCATGGAATCATGAGACTCCGGGAAGGTCATGAGAGCCCTGGGTTCCCCCCTGATGATGGAATCGGTTCTTCCGGCTGCGCTGGGGGATTCTAGGCGCCGGCCTTGGCGACGGCGGCGGTGCGGTCATAGGTGCGGCGGATCGTGGGGGGCTGGAGGATCACCGTCTCCTGGCCGGACAGGCGGGCCTTCAGGTGACGCCCGAACTCCATCGTGGCCATGCCCAGGAGTGCCACGGAACCCAGGGCCAGCTTCAAATCGGGGCCGAAGGTTGCTGCGGCCGTGCCCAGAGCCCGCAGGGCCTTGACGCGCGCCTTGAGGTTGGGTCCGTATACGACGTTGGTGAGGATCACGGGGGCCATGTTCCAGGCCACGCGGCGCATCTTGCGGACCCTGAGCGCCATGAACCGGTCTTCGGAGGCCTGCGCCACGGGCTCGTAGCGCCCCGTGGCGGGGTCCCAGTCGCGAGCCTCGAGTCTACGCTCCTTCATCTCCGCGCGGGCCCTACGATAGCCTCTGAGGGCCGTCAGGGCCATGTTCAGGACGGCCGAGCCTCCCTCGCGGTACTTGGCCGTGAAGGCGTCGCGCAGCATGGTGAACTGGTCCCTGGCGTTGGGGATGTGGGGGTGCTCCCAGTTGAGCTCCCCGGCCCCCGTGTGGTGACGGTAGGGGAAGGTCTCGGGATCGCGCAGCCGCCCCTCCTTGGCCAGACGCTTGGTGAGGGCCGTCCCCGGCAGGGGCGTGTAGTTCATGAACTGGGTCATGTCGGCACCCAGCTCGAGGACCCACTGGACATCCGCCGCCAGCTCCTCGGGGGTGTGGTGGTCCAAAAAGAGGATGGCCGAGGAGTTCACCGTGATCCCCCGTGACTGCAGCTCGGCGATCATGGCCTTGAGATCGATGCCCGCCACCTTGGCGTGGTTCCAGGCGCGGGACTCCACGCCGATCCACACCATCTTCACCCCCAGGCGCACCAGGAAGTCCACGCCCACGTCACGGATCACCTCCGCCGAGGAGAAGACCTCGAAGACGAAGGGGGTCTCAGCTTCCTCCATGCAGGCGAGGAGCTCCCGGGCCCGACGCGGGTCCTTGAGGAAGTTCTCGTCCATGATGGTGAAGCCCGTGGCCTTTCGCTCCCGGTAGGCCTCCATGCACACGTCGAAGATCTCGCGCCCCGTGGACAGGAGTGGCACGTAGCGTTTGTCGTAGTGGTGCGAGGTCACGCAGAACTCGCACCCGTTGGTGCAGCCGAGCCCGGGGACCAGCACCGAGGAGCGGGGGACGCTGCGATAGCCGTAGAGGCGCTGCTCGATAGGGTTCTGCAGCACGGGGTGCCGGATGGGGGCTTCGGGATCCTCGCCGAAGTACCGGCGCAGCCAGGAGATCCCCTCGCCCTTGCAGGCGGCGTCGTGGGGGACGAGCTCCGCCAGGTTGGGGATGGCGGCGCCGTATCCCCCGAGGATGATCTTCACGCCCGGGTGACGCAGACGGATGTAGCGCGCCATGCGGGCGGCCTTCTCCACGTTGGGGACGATGAAGTTGATCCCCACGTGGGTGTACTCCCCGGAGATGAGCTCCTCGGTGAAGGCGTCCCAGGTGGGGAAGTCCAGCACCGTGGAGGGGACGCTGATGTTCTCCGCGAGGAAGTAAAGCGCCAGGGTGTAGTAGAACTGTCGCGGCGAGTGAATGCCCTGTCCGCGGGTGATCTGGTTGTTGAGCAGCTCCATCTGCATGCCGTTGCCGTCGGCGTCGACGGCGTCGACCCCGAAGGGTCCGTAGACGCCGGTGAGCAGGATTCTGCGGTGCTGCTTGTGCGAGTCGAAGTTGATGTCCTTGATGACCATGATGACCTCCGGTAAGGGACGAGTCGGGTCTTTAAGCCCGTGCCTCATGAGTATCACACCTTCCATATATATGAATAAGCGCCCCTGAGCCCACCGTGACAAATGGATACAGTCCCCTGTAACCATGAATGAACTTCCCTTTTAAGGGGTCGTTTCAGCCCCCCTCGGACACCCCCCATCCCGACATCCTTGACCGTTCCGTGACGAGAGCCTTGGGGCGTGACGTTCTTTGTCCCCACGACACTTGGCTGTCATGCTATGGTCCATGCCAACGAGGACAGCTTGTCGGAAAAGGAGGAGATCACCCTTTGTGGACGTAAAGCTCGCCCCAGAGGCGACCGAGGAGCAGAAAAGAGAGGAGACGCCATGGAGAGATGGTACCGTTTTCCCCTGAACCACCTGGCCGGGGCCGCCATCGCGCTCCTGGGTCTCGCGTCGTGCGCCGACGGCAGCGGTGGCAGCGATCCCTGCCCTGGAGCGTGCCTCACCGCACCGGCGCCCGTGTGCGCAGACGCCTCCACCCTGCGGACCTTCATCGCGCCCGGTGTGTGCCTGGAGGAGGGGTGCAGCTTCGACCACCTGGAGGTCCACTGCACCGAGGGATGCGTGGATGGAGTGTGTCTCGGGTGCGAGCCCACGACCTGCGTCGCAGAGGGGTGGAACTGCGGAGAGCCTCCCGACGGCTGCGGGGCGCTCCTCTCCTGCGGGACCTGCTCGGACACGGAGACCTGCGGTGGCGGCGGACAGGGCTATGTGTGCGGCTTCGGCACGTGCATCCCCAGGGCGTGTACCAGCGCCGATCCGCTGTGCGAGCCCGTGGACGACGGGTGCGGCAGCGGTGGGTCCATCACCTGCACCAACGCCTGTGGCGGCTGCCAGCCCCTGGAGCATGCAGCGGGCGATCCGTGCTGCGATGTGGTGAGCGGGGTCTGGGCCTGTGACGGACAGGGCGGGATGACGTGCGAGGTCCAAGACGAGATCGCGGTCTTCGCGGTGCCCCACGCTCTCCCGGGAGACCGGCAGGATCTGGACGACTGGCACGACCGCGCGGTCTTCGCCGCCACCATCCAGGGCATCGTGAACCGCGACGCGCCCCGACTCTTCGTGGACGGCATGGACCACGACACGATCTGGTGGTCGCGGATGACCGCCGCGGGTCAGCGCCTCGAGAACACCCCCCAGGTGACGGTTACTGCGCCCGAAGAGCTGCTCAGCCGGTTCTCCTGCGCGGTGCGGGGGCTGGTAGTGTGGGATCCCTCGGTGCCTGCCACCCTCAACGTCGGCACCACCGTGGCCGGCGCCGAGGACCTTGCGCTGGTGCGCTTCGACACCCGCGCCTCGTCGTTGTACCAGCAGCTCATGTCCGGTGCGTCGCCCCCGGCCGTGGTGGTGGATCTGACGGGCATGTTCACGGGCACGGGGACCATCCCGGAGACCGCCCGGGACTCCAGCGGCTCCGCCAAGTGCGACGCCTACCTGTGGCTGCTCGAGCGCTATGTGAAGCAGGGTCTCGTGGACTGGCGCTACGCGGGGTACCTGGTGGACTCCTGGTGGCTCGATCATTCCCTGGGCCCCAATGTCACCCAGGCCTTCAACCGGGACTTCCTGGTGGCCAGACGCGCTGTGGTCTTCGACCTGTCCAACTGGGGCGACGAGACCCCCGTGGATGACCCGGACCAGCCCCTGGGCACGGACTACGAGACCCTCAGAGAGCTGCTGCGCGGGCTCTACGACCTCCACGGCGGCGACGGCATCACCCAGGTGAGCGGCTTCACGCCCTGGGCCTGGAAGTACACGAACTACGGCAGCGCCGGGGGGACCCACGAACCCGTTGCTACGGAGTGGGACCTGGCGCGCCTGCTGTCGGCCTACAACGCCCTCATCGACGGGGACGCCATCGGCATGACCACCCTGGCCAACGCCACCCTCTGGGCCCAGGCGCTGCTCCCGGATCGCTACGTGCCTCCAGCGGCGCCCACGCCCCAGAGGCTCCGGGAACTGGGTGTCTGGGACAACCGCCTCGTGAACGCGGGGTTCGACGACAACAACCACGTGGGGAGCTGGAACGTCTCCTTGTCCAACTATCTGACCATCACGGGGCCCAAAAACGCCCACGCCGGGGTGAACTATCTGCACGCCCAGGCGGCGGCGGACGTCCCGCCCAACAGCCTGGCCCAGGACGTGACCGTCAACCTGCAGGCGGGCGAGACCATGCGGGGCTCCATCTGGGTGCGCCTCGACAGCGGTTCGGGAACCCTGACCCTGGCCCTTCGCGGGATGGAGGGCACCATGGAGACGGCGACCCACGTCGCCTCCCTCACCGCTGCAGACGGGTGGCAGCGCATCGAGGTCTCTCTAACCGCGGCCCTGAGCCACACCACGGCACGCCTGGAGCTCTACCTGCCCGTGGGCGGTCCCTCGATGCGCATCGACTCCGCCGCGCTGTGGGTGGAGGAGCGCCCTGTGGGTGTGACGGCGCGGCACTATATCGTGTGGCACATGGGCGACTACGACTCGGCCGCCTGGCTGTATCAGATGCTGCCCACCTGCTGGGACGCGGGGCGACGGGGCGAGGTCCCCCTCTCCTGGGCCATCAACCCCAACCTCATGGACCGCTTCCGCCTGGGCTTCGACCATATCTGGAGCACGGCCACGGAGAGAGACTTCTTCAGCGGCGGCGACACCGTGGCGGGCTACATCAACGTCACCCAGCTCTATGGGGCCCGCTCCCCCTCGGGCCTGGGGGACGCCCGATCGGCCTTCGAGGAGTTCGCCCGGCCCTATGTCTCCCGCATGGGCCTCACCGACACCATCTTCGCCCTCAACGGCTCCTCGGGTGCCTACGACGCCCAGGCCTACGAGCTGCTGGGGCGCCTCACGGGGCGCGGCGTGACCTTCAACATGGCGGGACAGCCATCCAAGGGCCCCTTCCTCGCCTCGGGCGTGCCCTTCCTGGGCGCGGACTCGGGACTGAACGCCCAGAGCCAGTCCGAGAGCTCAAGCAGCGTGTATGCCAGCACCAGCGGCACCACCCCCGGCTTCCACGTCTTTCGCATCGTCCTCGCCACGCCGGGCTTCCTGTCCGACCTGACCCAGCTCATCTTCCAGGAACATCCGGAGCGGCTGCTCACCGTGGTGTCCCCCGACGTACTCTTCACCCTGATGCTCCTCGAGCTCGGATCGAGCCCCGCCTACCGCCTCGCCTGGATCGCCGACACCCTCCCGGCGACGGCCTCCGCGGGGCAGACCATCCCCATCGAGGTCACCGTTCGCAACGACGGGTGGGACACCTGGGCCGCCTCGGGGTTCAATCTGGGCGTGCACCTGGCTGCGGGGCCCAGCGCCATCAAGGCCCGCACCCTGCCCAGTGATCCGGCGGGATACCCGCAACGCTTCGGCCTTCCCCACGCCGTGGGCCCCGGCGAGAGCGTGACCATCACCGGCACCCTCACCGTCCCCGCAGCGCCCGGCGTGTACACGGTGCAGCTCGACCTGGTCCAGGAGGGCGTAACCTGGTTCGAGACCCGCAGAAACATCCCCTGGCAGACCACTCTGATCGTGATGTAGAGGCAGACACCGGGATCTTCGTGTGCCCGCTCTTCCGTACGGGCACGCCGTGGTTTGCCCTCATTCAGGGGGCAGGACACTCTTCCGTACGGGCACGCCGTGGTGTGCCCGCATCCAGGGG
>QKIM01000431.1 GCA_003249585.1 Deltaproteobacteria bacterium | reverse complement strand
TATGTGAGCGGAGGCTGTTCAGCCTCCTACCAGTGCTGTGACGGGATCTGGGAGAGTGGGACCGACGTCTGCGGCCCCTGTGTGTGCACGGAGACCACTGGGACGCTCGGGTGTGAGTAGAAACGCTTCCTGAAATCAGATAAACACCGTATTAACAATGCTGTAAACTGGGTGTGGATTTTTCACGATTGCGCTTGTGGCGGGCCCTTTCACCGAGTATGGTGCGCCCAAATTTCACCCTCTCACCATCTGGAGTTTTTATGGCCCACGACGCAGCACCGAAATACCGGCAGCCCCTCACGGGGATTCTCGCCTTCCTCGCCTTCTTCCTCATCGCCTGGGGGACCTGGTTCCTCTTCAGTGATCTCCGCGGCCCCGCGAAGCTCTTTCCCTATCCCTTCGTCATGTACCTCGCCGTGATGATCCTCGTGGGGCTGTGGCAGCATATGCTCCTGGGGGACTGGCCCCACCAGAAGCTCTCCCAGCCGCTCAAGGGCATCGTCATGACCATGGTCAACCTGCTGGTGACCTTCTTCGTGATCCACGTGGTCTTCTATCGCGTGCTGGGGCTGGGCTTCAATTTTCTCTCCCAGTCCAACCTCGACGCAGTGGCCCAGGCGGGGAAGGCCGTCCTCCCCGGCGGCAAGATCATGTCCGTGGAGGCCATGAAGGCCGCCCACTTCGGTGAGAGCGCCCTCGTCTCCTTCGTCCTCATCGGGTTCTTCTCCTATCCGGTCATCACCATCCTCTTCGGAAAATGGCCCATCCGCCCCTCCACCCTCGAGCAGCCCCAGGCGGGCTTCGCCGAGCTGGGGTGGACCTCCCTGGTGACCCTCTTCTTCTTCGTGGTGCTCATTGTCCCCTTTTGGGGGTTCCTCTACTCCAAGGCCCTGGGATCCTCCTTCGGACTCAACACTCCCTGGTGGACCTCCATCAACGGAACAAACCACATCCACTGGGTCTTCGGCTGGTGGGAATGGTCCATCATCGCGCTGTTCATGACCGCCAACGTATGGCGGGGCAAACCATGGAATCGCATCCGCCTGCCCCAGCCGCTCAAGGGCCTCGTCTCCATGATCGGGGTCTTCACCATGGGCTATCTCATGGCGCTTTTGTGTGTGAAGATCGCGCCCCTGTGGATCGGCTCGGACACCATCGCCACCCTCAAGGCGGCCAAGCCGGGGAACGCGGAATATATCCGGTTCCTGTGGTACCACGCCGCCGAGATCGCCGGCTTCATGCTCATCCCCTTCCTGATCTGGCACCACTACTTCGAGGATCGCACCCCCTTCAGAGATGTGGACGGCTGGGCAGCCTTCGCCTTCCGCACCGTGGGTGTGCTGGTGCTGGGGGTGATCAATTATCTCTTCTTCTATTACGCTAACTTCGGCCACTGGGGTCTCGGGAACTCCCATATGACCTCGGTCTCCCAGCGCCTCATCCACGGTGAGTCCCTCGTGTGGAACTTCTGGTGGATCATTCCCCTTTTATGGAACGACTGGTTCTTCGGGAAATGGGGCTTCTTCAAGGAGCGCTCCACGGCCCACTGAGGAAGCTGGGGGGGACCTTTGCCCACCTCCCTCTTCGTCGGTACGGATGATTGGTCCCGAAGGGTTCAGTCTTCGTCCTCGGGGGGGCCCAGGAGGACCTGGAAATCGATGATCAGGGAGACGATCTCCCCTTCTTTGGTCATGCACCAGTAGGCGGGGTAGAAACCGTCCCCGTATCCGGCGTGGAACATGGTGATGTTTTTGCCCGACGGCAGGGTGTAGTTCACCCAGTCTCCGTAATCTGCGGGGTCCTCGGGATCCCGGGCGTTCTTCATGAACTCATCGGAGAACAGATCGTCGAAGATGTTTCCGCTCGGGTGCTTCTCCATGAACGCGTCAATGAATTCGATGTACTCGATGCCCGCCTGTCGGTCAAAGAAGCCGCCGACCCCGGCGTCCACGGGGAAGCCGTAGTATTCGTCCTCCTCGAGGTCCTCCGCCTCTTCGCCAAAGCGCAGCGCCATCACCCATTTTTCTGCCCTTTTCGGACGGATCTCCAGCTTGGCCAGCGCCACGCGATTTCCCGAGAAGCCCAGCTTTGCGATATAGATGGTGACGGGATATTTTCCCGGTGGGACCGTCGGCAGGAGCGCCGGCATGTCGGGCATGGCCAGGGGGTCGCAGACGACGAGATCCCCGCTGGTGACATCAAGCTCCCCGGCACTGACGGCCTCCACGGGGACGCCCCCTACCTCTGCAGAGTCGAGGATGATGTTGAAATCCGCATAGGAGAGTATCTCCCTGGGTGTGGATGCGTCATGGCTATTGTCGGACATGTCGTCCTCCAGTCGGGGGGGGCGATCCCGTTTTGGCTTCTCACAACCGTTTCTTGCGTTCGTCGGTCCTCTTGAGAGAGGATAGATCCCTGCCTGATTTTGTCAAAGGGGATTTCGAGTATTGTACCGTGGCGGGGGTGGATCCTGACCGCTCACCACGAGGACCCGCCCGGGAGGAGTGGAGGACCTCCTCCCCATAGTCCCCGGCCAGGGGAAAAGACCGTGTTTCCGGTTTCCTTGTACTCGATGTCCGACGATGGTACTTTTGGGGCGCTGGCAGCATGGAGGTGTTCATGGACAGACAGGATCGCGCTCCCCTTATTCTGGTGGGAACAACCGTTGGTATTCTTGCCGTCTCCCTGGGGCTCGCCCACGAAAAGCTCAACTGGGTGCTGGAGACCTTTCCCATCCTCATCGGGCTGCCCGTGCTGATCTTCACCTACCGGAGGTGCCGCCTCACCACCTTCATGTACGCGTGGCTGGTCTTCCACAGCCTGATCCTCTCTGTGGGCGCCATCTACACCTACGCCAAGGTCCCTCTGGGTTTTTGGATGATGGACTGGTTCGGCTTCCACCGCAACCACTACGACCGCATCGGGCACTTCTTCCAGGGGTTCATCCCCGCACTCCTGGTGCGTGAGGTCCTGCTCTGGACGTCTCCACTGAAGCCGGGAAAATGGCTCACGTTCATTGTGATCTCCATTGCGCTGGCTATCAGCGCCTTCTATGAGCTCATCGAGTTCGGGTACACCGTGGCCATCGGCGCGTCGGCCGAGGCCTTCCTGGGCACCCAGGGTGACGTGTGGGACGCCCAGTGGGACATGACCTTCGCCCTCACGGGCGCGATGGCGGCGCTGCTGCTTTTTTCCCGTCTCCAGAACCGGCTGGTGTCCGCCCGCTCGAGTCAGGACACCTGAGCCGCGGGAGCTCACGCTGGATTTTCGAAGATCTGCAGGTAGTGGTACTCGCCGACACGGACGACGGGCCCCTGGGGTGGGAGCCCCACGGCCGAGATGAGCTCGGGCGCAGAGAGGCGGATCTCCATGGGCGGACCGAAGGGGGTCTCCTCCTTGACGAACTCCACGATGGCCAGGCGGCCTTTGGGTGCCAGAAGCCGACGAACCTCCTTCATGAACGCTTCGAATTGCGGTTTTTGAAAGCCATGGACCACGTTGGAGAGGTAGACCAGGTCAAAAGACCCTGTGGAGAGACCTGTATTCGTGGTGATGTCTCCCACAATGGCCTTGAGGTTTGTTTCCCGGGGCTGGGCCCGCAGCTCGCCGATGGAATCGGCGTCGGGATCGAGGGCGGTGACCTCTCCCCTGGGCCCCACCAGACGGGAGAATTCCTTCGCCATGTAGCCGTTGCCACACCCCGCGTCGAGCACGGTCTGTCCGGGAGCGACTCCCAGGGCGGCCAGGATGGCCTCCTTGATCATGAAGCGCTCCGAAGATTTGCCCTTGTGCTGGTGACTGTGCGGGGTGTGTGCCGTCTCGGACGGATTGTGAACATGCAGGGTATTGTCGGGTGTGTGTTCCATGGGCACCTCCTTCTTTTCTCCTATGTAAGACCTCCAGAGCTTGACGCAACCCCCTGGCGGCGTTCGCGGCCGTAGGAGGAGCTGTCCAGGGTCGCCGAGCCGTGACTTCTGGGCCCCGGTCAGAACTCGTAGGATGCGCCCACGAGGAAGGAGATGAAATCGATGCCAGCCTGCCGGGCCGCCACATTTGAGTCGATTTTCCAGTCATTCCGCTGATATCTCAGCGCAGCGGTCAGTGCCGTGGAGGAGGAGAGTTGAAAGGAGGTGCCGGCACTGATGGAGATGAAATCGTAGTCGTATTCATATGTCGTAGAGTCGCTGACGTATGCGCCGTTTTCCGAATAGGAGAAGGTGCCTTCCCCGAACCCGAACCCGAACCCCACGAAAAAGTTGATGCCCGACGCACGCGGCAGCGCGAAGAGCCGGGCCGCAAGCCCGAGGCTCCTGTTGGTGTTGATGTTGCTCCATTTATAGCCCCACTCGTCCGTCGCGCCCGCCTCCAGGCGCTGGTAATTCCAGGCCACTCCGACGGCGAGGTACTCTCCCAGCCACCGGAAGGCGCTCACCCGGATGGCCAGATCCCCGTCGATGGGTTCACAGATATCCCCCTTCCCCCTGCAGATCCCGTAGCCCATGCCCAGCTCCAGGAAAAACCGGGGTCGCGCGGCCGCGGGGACGACCGTCGAAGAGACCCTGTGGCGCCCCCCGTTGGCCGGTTCACCGTCGACCAGATGGCGGTGATGCGCTCGCCATCTTCTCGCGTGGACCTGCCGTCTTCGGTCCGCTTCGCTTCCGGGTTTGTGCCCTTTGTTTTTTTTCACCGACGGGGAAGCCTTCCTTTCGACGAAGGGCGTGATGGTCTTGGGCTTCGCTGCGTTGGTGGGCGGATTCCCTGCGGCGGCAGGGGAGGCCTTCGGCGGTGGGGTGGGGCCCTCCTGGGCCGCTGCTGCGGAGGGGATCAGCGCGAAAAGGAACACGGAAAACAGGATTTGGCGGGACATGAAGGCTCCTTGGGGTGAGGGTATTTGCATAACTATTAAAATTATAGGCCCCGGGGCTACCTGTCAATCCTATTTTGCAATAATATAAAAAATTGGTTTTGTGTGGTGATCAGATGGAGGCTCCTCGCATGAACCATCCGCGTTTTGAACGAACCCGGGACAGCGTCGTCTACACCAAGGTGCCCCGATGCAGTCTGGTCTGCCTCGGGCGGTTGGACAAAGCGCTCCCGTTGATATATGACCCTTAATGACAAAGGAGGACGAGTCATGCCTCATCTGTTTCTGCTTTCGTTCCTTTTCCTCCCCGCGGCAGCGACCCCCGGAACGGCCACGCCTGCGAAGCCGGGGATCACCCGGATTCGTTCGGTAAAATCCTGGTGGCTGCAGGGCCCCCTGGTCAATCACGACAGATACCTCATCAACCCCGGGGTGTACTTCCGGGGACTTCCCATGAAACGCTATGATCTGAAGACAGGCACGATCACCGAGTTCGCGTTTTTAAAGAGCATGTTTCCACACGCGTACTCGAAAAGGGTCGTGCATCTCACGGTCAGGGAGGCGGGGATCTATATCCACGAGAACCTCACCCGGCGCACCGGCAGCGGCTGTCGGGGGAGGATCATCACCATCCCCGGGACAGGGCGACGGTTCTGTGACGGCCCCGGTGGCCCGGCTCCCCTGGAGTTCGGCGGCCCGAAGAAGCTGGAGACCTGGTACGCGCGCGTCGACCTTCGGACGCGAAAGATGCTGTGGAAGGCAAGGATCGGCGACCCGGATCTTTACGTCCTCGGTGTGGATTCGAGCGCTTCCGCGGTGATGTTCTACAAGGTGGAGCGCAAAAAGACCGGGAACATTCGCCGTCAGAAGGTGAAGTTGGTGCGCTTCAGTGTCCGTCGCCGGAAGATCGACTGGACCGCCACGGTGACGCTCCCAGACCGCAAGGGGCTCGCCTACAAGCTCCTGGCCGGGGCGCGGGTTCGCGTGTCCAACGATCTCGCCAAGATCTTCATCAACGAGTACGACGAACGCAACAGCGCCCATCCCCGGGGGTACCTCACCGCCCCGAAGGCACAGGGGTATATCCTTGATGTGGCATCGAAAAAGATCGTTCGGTTCCGTGTGCCCGTCACGACCTACGGGGCGGTCTTCGGACCCCGAAACAAGGTGCTCTACCTGTCTTCGCACCAGCTTGGGGTGGTCCACCGCCTCTCCACGGTCACGGGGAAGGTGGAAAAGAGTGCCCCTGTGGCGTTCGGAGCCTTCGCCCTCGCGGCGTCGGCCACCGGACGGCTCATCTACGCCTTTCACTATACCGGAGTCAAGGTATACGATGCTAAGACTCTCAAGGAAATCTAGTCGTATCCATTATCCAGGCTCTTTCCTGGGCACAAGAAATTCCTCGCGGTGCAGCGGGTGGTCCCCTTCCCCTCCGGGGATGTCTTCATGGGGATCATGGAGCATGCCGGGAGGACGGGGCGGTCCTTCTCCTCCTCGGGCGGGGGATTCGTACATTTCCGCCTGGGCGAGTAGCCGGCGAGAAGGGTTTCAAACGGCAGGGCGGCCGGACTCACAGGAAATGACGTGCCGGGGGATCTGTGGATGTGGGGTTGAGCCGGAGCGGCTTTCATGGCAGGATGAGGAAAATCATGGAGGCAGAATATGGCGAAGCAGCGAGTCCTGGCGATCTGTGGGCAATCGGAGAATTTTAAGATCATCAAAAAGATATTCAGGAATCGGGATATAGAGGTCAAGGGCGTTGAGGACGCCTCCGCTTTGGGGTGGGCGGCCTCCAAGGCGCCTGGACTGGTCATCGTGTGCGCGGAGCTGCCTCGGATGAGTGGATACGCTCTCGTGAACAAGCTGCGAAAATCCAATGAGACAAAAAGCATCCCGATTGTTCTGACCTCTTCCCAGGCCACCGAAGAGACCTTTGCGCAGCATAAGAAGCTCTCCACTCGTGCCAACGAGTACCTCCTGGAGCCCTTCACCGAGGAGCAGATGATCGCCGCCATCGGACGGGCGGCGCCGGACCTGGGAGTCCATCCAGGGGGAGGGACCGATGAGCTCATGGACGACATCATCGACGAGACCCCCTCCGGTGATTCGCCGCTGTACTGCCTCTCCTGCGGCGCCAGCGTCCCCGTGAAGGAGGGCTGGAAGGGCAATCTCTCGGAGCAGAACATCGATGAGTGGTCCACGGGGCTGTGCCCCTCCTGCGGCTCGGGCATGCTGGGCCTGCGCAGGTGATCCCCGGCACCCTGAAGTCGTCCTCCGGGGATTGGATTTGCAGGCGGGAAATGGTATGAGGGGATAGAGTGAAGAGGTCTCAATGGCGAAGAACCCCGACGGCGGCCCAAGACGCAACCCCTACAAATTCTATGGCGGCATCGTCGGCGTCGTGGCGCTGGGCCTCGCCGTGCTGTTCATGATATGGGGAGTACCCCTGGGGTTCTCCTGGCTCATCGGTATCAACGCGGCCACCTTCGGGGCCTATGGGCTCGACAAAGCGCTCGCGGGCACGAAGCGGACGCGCATCCCCGAGCTGGTCCTGCTCGGCGCGGGCCTCTTCGGAGGGACCCCGGCGGCCTGGGCCGGGATGCAGGTCTTCAAGCACAAGCGGCGCAAGGGGCGCTTCATGGTGTGGTACTGGGGCACCGTGGTGGTGCAGACGGTCGCCCTGATTTTATGGTGGAGGATGTGAGGCTGGACATGCGCTCCGCAAACGGGGAGCGGATTATTTCACCGGCTGGAGCGTTTTCGGCGAAGGAGCCGCGTAGGGGGAGACGAGGCCCTGGAGTTTTTGTAGGAGTCCGATGAAGGTCTTCTGTGGGGCCGGATCCCTGGGGACATAGAGGTAGTGGAAGCTGTAGCTGGCGGCACAGTCATGGTGGGTCGGAACGGGTCGCAGGCCGAGTTTTTTGGCCTTCTCGTGGCGACTCCCCAGCTCCATCTTGGATTTGGCGGGGGGGAGGCTGGCCTCCACTTCAGCGTTCTTCTTCACCAGCGCTCCGAGCGCCTCGGGGGCGGTGCGGGGCAGGAGGAGGATTGTGAAATCGACGTCTCCGTGACCGCCGGGTCCCGAGTTGTCCTTGGCGAAGTTCTGCAGCTTGCCATTGGGCGCTCCGACGTCCACCTTGTTGATATAGTCCATGGCAGGGGTGGCCACTCGGAGGTATCGCACGCCCTCATGGCTTTTCTCCACGACAGTCCATCCGTGGGGAAGCAGATTTTTTACCACGGTGGCGGTGATTTTTGGGGTGCAGGTCGAGGGTGCTGCTGTGCTCTTTTGCTCGGGGGCATTGGGCTGCTGCGGTTTTGCCGGCGCCTTGTCGCCCGGCTTCGAGCCGCAGGCGAAAAGGGAAAGGGCGACACCCATCATCAGAAATCTCATGAGAACCTCCTGGGGCGGCTGGGTTTTCGCCCGTCCGTAAAGTGTAACGTGCCCATGAGGGAGTACAAGGGAAAACGCGCAAAGCTGCCTGGATGAGCTGTTTTGTGAGGAAATGGTCGAGGAGCCCGGGGGTGTGGTACACTGGGGAGGCGGGGAGCGCCCCGCGGAGGTTTCCCATGAGACATCACCACCTTCTAAACATCACGCTGTGGAGTGCCCTCTGGCTTGTGCTTTCGTTTGCCGCGGGCTGTAATGATGACGCGTCCACGGACAGCACGAACAACGTGAACAGCACGAGCACCGTGAACAACACGAGCAACGTCAGCAACACGGGCAACGTGAACAACACGGGCAACGTGAACAACACAACCAACCCGACGACCTGGCATGTGGTGGTCATCGGTTCCTCTACCGCCGAGGGCATCGGGCCCGACTATGGCTGGGTGGACCGGCTCCGTGACCAGCTGCAGTGGATCGACCCCGGGCACCGGGTGACCAACCTCGCCAAGGGAGGATACAACAGCTTTCGCTATCTGCCCACGGGGACCGGGGTCCCTGACGGGGAGTGGGTCGACCCCGAGCGCAACATCACGGCGGCCCTGGCGCTGGCGCCCGACCTCATCCTCCTGAACAACCCCAGCAACGATGTGTGGGTGACGGACTTCTCCATGGACACCCTCTTCGACAACTACCATGCCATCATCGATTTGGCTGCGGCCGCCGGAGTGCCGCTCATGATCACCACCAGCCAGCCCACCCTGTACGATCAGGCCCAGCGGGACCTGCTCATCGCCATCAAGGACCGGACTTTTTCAGAATTTGCCGACATCGCCCTCGACTTCTGGACCGGTCTGGCCAACGTCGACGGCTCCAC
>QKIM01000246.1:660-3054 GCA_003249585.1 Deltaproteobacteria bacterium | reverse complement strand
GTCCTGACCACCCCCCCTCCTCCATCTTTTCTGGAATTCTATTCGTCCGATGACCACGCCACAGAGTCCAGGGCCATCCCCTCCACGTGCAGGGTGATGTCGACGAACCCGTCCTCGGCGACCCCGCCGCGCTGCACGGTGATGCTGATGGACCGCGTCCCCGCCTTGCCGACCGGGTCATCCTCGAGCGGCGTCCCCTTCACCCTCAGCAGGATCTCTTGGGATTCCGGCGCATCGGCGCCGGAGGAGGAGGTTGGCGGTGTCGGCATGGTTCTCGTCTCCGTGTTCATCCACACGAGGAGAGAATCCACTCTCCCGCACTGTCCTCTGATGGTCCCGTTCCATGGGGAAAAAGTCAATACCTTTAAAAGAGGAAATACAGCTCCCTTTTCTCCTCGGTGGGAAGAAACAGCGGGACACGACGGTTCCCTCTAGACGGAGGGGCGAGTCCCTCCCCTCGCCCGTGCGCCCGCGTACGGCGCCTGGGTTCACCCCGAATCAGGAGCGTATCATGTCACCTAAATATCTTCACATCCCGTTCATCATCATCGCCTTCACCCTCTCGTTCACCCCTGGCTGCAGCAGCAAGGGGGACCGCAAAGAGGCACAGGCTGCGCACCATCAAACCGCGAAGTCCACACCGTCGGTTGGCGCCCAGCAGCCCGCCCTCCAGACGGCACAGGCCGCACGCCCGGTGCTTGTCTCCCATACCTCCGTCCCGGGGGCGAAGACCGCAAGTCTGGCGGATGTGGCGGAACTGCGGGTCGCCAGCGTCGTCAACATCTCCACGGAGAAGGTGATCAACTCCGGGCAGCGGCCTTATGGGCAGGATCCCTTCTTCAACCCCTTCTTCCGGCGTCAGGCGCCGCCCCATCCGCGACGCGCCCGCGCCCTGGGTTCGGGCGTCATCGTCTCCAGGGACGGCCTCGTGATCACCAACAACCACGTCGTGGATCAGGCCTCCTCCATCAAGGTCTCCACCCAGGGTGGCAAGGAGTTCAAGGCGTCCATCGTGGGCCGGGATCCCAAGACCGACGTGGCCGTCCTGCGGCTGGATGCCAGCCCCAAGGAGCTGGCGGAGCTCTCCCCCATCCCCTTCGGCGACTCCTCCAGGCTGCGGCTGGCCGACACGGTGCTGGCCATCGGCAACCCCTTCGGGCTCGGCCACACCGTCACCATGGGCATCGTCTCCGCCAAGGGGCGGGCCAACGTGGGCATCGTCGACTACGAGGACTTCATCCAGACCGACGCGGCCATCAACCCCGGCAACTCGGGCGGTGCCCTCATCAACACCAATGGCGAGCTCGTCGGCATCAACACCGCCATCCTCTCCAAGAGCGGCGGATACCAGGGCATCGGGTTCGCCATCCCCTCGAACATGGTGCGCAACATCATGGACGGCCTCGTGAGCAACGGCGTGGTCATCCGCGGCTGGCTGGGGGTCATCATCCAGAACCTCTCCGGGGATCTGTCGAAGATGCTCGCCCTGCCCGTCTCCCGCGGCGTGGTCGTGGCCGACGTCCAGAAAGGGAGCCCGGCCGAGAAGGGCGGCTTCCTCCGCGGTGACGTGGTGGTGGCCATGAACGGCAAGCCCATCGCCGACAGCACGACCCTGCGCAACCGGGTGGCCGCCATGGGCGAGGGCAAGAGCTCGACCTTCGACGTGTACAGACAGAAACAACGCCTCACCCTCACCGTGACCCTGGGCCGCCAGCCGGGCACCATGGCGCCGGGCAAACTCCCCGGCAACGCCCTCTCGGGGCTCTCCCTGTCGGAACTGAACCACCAGCTGCGCCGCAAATACCAGATCGACCCCGCCGTGGACGAGGGGATCGTGATCACCGTGGTCTCCCCGGGATCGCCCGCGGCCCGCAGCGGCCTGCGCGAGGGGGACGTGGTCATGGAGATCAATCGCCACGCCGTCACCTCCCTCAAGGCCTTCGAGGCCGCCTACTCCACCTCGGCCAAACGGATCCTGCTCCTGATCAACCGCCAGGGCCAGACCTTCTATCAGATCCTGAGCAAATAGGCCCTCTTTGACATCGACCGACACTGCGGCCGCTCCGGGAATCGTTTTCCTGAGATATTTTCCTCTCCATGCATGGTGGTAGGAGGAAGCATGAAGCGGTTCTTCACCTTTCTGAGCATGGTGTCCCTGGCCCTTTTCCCCTCGCGTTCCGCGGCACAGGGCGGGATTCCCAGGGAAACCAACGTCTCCATGTATCGTGTCCCCGCGGACCGGCACCTGGTCGAGGCGAGCCTCTCGCTTTCTGATATCACCACCAGCAGGGTGTTCTCGGACGGCAAAGGGACCAGGGCCAGCCTCACGTACAGCTTTCTGTTCAACAACGCCTTCAGCGCCGGAGGGCACCTCATGTTTCTGGAGGGCTCGGG
>QKIM01000246.1:0-639 GCA_003249585.1 Deltaproteobacteria bacterium | reverse complement strand
ACTCTATCAGCCTGAACCGTGGGACCTCACCACCGCCGGAGGAGGCGTCCACGGCCGGGTGACCTTCTTCCAGTGGCGGACCCTTGGCCTGTGGATGCAGGGGGCCCTCGGGATCCTGACCGGCACGCACAGCACCACGGACTTCGGTGGAACCCGGACCGAGGAGCGCATCCACTCCACCTACCTGGATGTCTCCGCGGGGCTCTCGGTCCAGGTCGGCCGGTTTGTCCTCTCCGGCGCCGCGGGCTTCATGCGAGGCAACTCCGGCTATCTCGACGGCAAAAACTCCTCGGACTTCGAGACCTTCTATTTCATGGGGGCCTTGGGGTACCGCTTCTCCTGGCCGCTCGGCGGGGCCGCCTCCACGGTGGAGAAGGGAGCGCCGGACAGCGGTTCCCATGCAAAGGGAGCAGATACCGCAAGAGTCATTCCGCGCCCCTTCGGCGTCCACCTCATAACCGGCGCCGGGAGGGACGACATCGGCACCTACACGGGCTATGGGGCCGCGCTCTCCTATCGACTCACCCGCCGATGGGGCGCTGAGCTGGCCCTGGAGCAATACGACACCCTCGATGGGAACCACGGGTACGACAACGATCACAACGTCTTTCGCGCGTCACTGAGTGCGGTCTGGGTGCC
>QKIM01000558.1 GCA_003249585.1 Deltaproteobacteria bacterium | reverse complement strand
TCTGGCAGCTCATGAACTCGCCATTGAGCAGCCGGCCTTCGTTCTCCTGGGTTTCACAGCCGGGGATTACATAGGGCGTCGTGCCGAAGCTGGGAGTGGTCACCCCGATGTGGACGTTTGGGAGTCCGGTGGGGAGGGCGTAGAGCGTGTCGATGAGGTGCACGACCTGATCACGGAGGGTGGCTATGACGCTCTGCATGGACAAAGAGTTGTCGATGATGAACAGGATGTCCACCTCGCGGGAGATGGCGGAGCGGTAGTCGGCGGAGCTCGGGTTGCAGTTGGGACACTGCCCGTCCCTAAGGACGACGGAGCTCTTGCAGCCTGCCAGACATGCGAGGAGGAGAAGCGGTACGAGACGACGGAACATGGGGACCTCCGTCATGCTCAGTGGACCCGGGGGGCCATGAAGGACGGAAAAAATCGGCTAATAGTGTTTGCGGGGTGTGGACTGATGCGAGTGTGGCGTGGATTTCTTGCGGCCGAGCAACATGCTGAGGGTGGAGTTCAGGTAGGTGAGCTGCGTCGTGTCCATGGAGTAGTCGGCGAAGATGGTCGCGCCCCTGCGCCTGAAGGTGAGGGTCTTGGTGAGGGGCTGGGCCAGCACGTTGCCCGTGACACCCTTGAGCTGGCTCATCGCCTTGCGGGCTTCATCGACGGAGTGGAAATAGACGGAGCCCTTGAAGAGCATCTTGGAGCCCAGGGTTCCGTGGCCCACCAGTGCCTTGAACCCATCGCGCTTGCGCATGCTGCCGATGTCGGCCACCAGGAAGCGGGAGCTCCTCAGTTTTCGGATATGGCCCTGTCCGAGGATGCCCTTGCGGGGATGGACCGCGTGTCCGACCGCCTTGATGAGGACCATGGAGCCCATGGAGGGCGCGTAGAGGAACTCGTCTTTTTTATCCTGCCAGGCGGGGTAGCCCTTGAAGGTGGTGCGCTTCATTTTCTGGTCCCGGCCTAAACAGTTGACCAGCTTGGAGGCCGAGAAGGAGCCGCTGAGGCTGATGTACCCGGACTCTTTGTGCTTCTTCTTGGAGATGGCGACCAGGACGTAGTCCACGTTGGAGGGGGTCAGGTGCTTCATGCACTTGGAGCTCTTCAGGAGCATCTTCTGCACGCTGTGCACAGTGGTGGATACCACGGGATAGAAGTTCGAGTTTCTAAAGGCCTTGACATCAACCCACAGGAGGATGTTGGGCGTACTCTTGAGCTCGGTTCTCACCGCACGGGAGAGCTTTGGTGCAGGGGAGACCTGGGCCAGAGAGGCACCCGTGGGGAGGGCGAGGGAAATGACCATGAAGAGGGCGAAGACTGAGCGCATGAGAAACATCTCCTGGGGCTGGTTGTGGACACGGCCGCGGCGCACGATGCCCCGCGCAACACATCGATGACGTAGTATATCAGGATCCCTTCACCTGTTCGAGTCAATTCCTGCTCTTTCCCATGCGGCACACCGAGGAGGGCGTGCTACAATTATTTGGGAATACCCACTGAAGTGTGGTAGTTTTCACTTCTGCCGGAGGGCTGCGATGCAACGAACGACCAAACTCTTCCTGTTTTCCTTTTTTGCGCTTACGCTGCTGGCGCCTGCCACGGCGCTGGGGCAGTACAGTGTCTACGCCTATCGGGATGGGATAGGGACGGGGAGCAGCTCCCTCAATTCGGTCCAGCAGACGGAGCACGCCAACCTGGCACGCTGCCTGTGCGACGAGGCCGCCGGGGAGGGTGAATACTACTCCTTTTACCTTGAGATGGCCTATTCGGGCACCTACGACGGCTCCGACGCCTATTACTACGTCGGGTCCGACTGCTCGAACACTGCGGTGGGGCTGGACAAGTGCGCGGAGTTGGCCACCATCAACGTCAACTCCTATCAGGACAGCCACGAGTTTGTGCCCCTGCCTATCAACTACATGGTCGATCCCGCCGAGGGCGTCTGCTCCATGGTGAGCTCCGGCTCCAACACCTTCTACATCTTCTCCGCCCTCGAAGGGCGCACGGTGGCGTACAGTGAGAGCTTCTCCTTCGACACCCAGCCACCCTCGGCTCCCTACAACGTCACCGTGTCCCCCGGAGAGGGCGCTCTGACGGTCAAGTGGGAGAACACCGACGTGGACGAGGAGGGGGTGAACTATTTCAACGTGCTGTGCATGCGGGAAGGGAGCCCCGGAGAGGCCGCGTCCGAGGACAAGGCAGACTGGATCGACACCGAGGAGGTGTGCGGCAAGGTCCTCTCCATCGACGGCACCAACAACACGAACAACACGAACAGCACCAATAACACCACGACGACCAACAACACCAACACGACCAACAATACAAGCAACACAAACGATACAAATACGACCAACAAGGCCGGCTTCTTCGTGCCCCCGGCTCCTTCCTACGACAACCAGGTCAATGTGGCCGGTACGCAGCCTCCAACGGTGACCGGAACGTACAACACCAAGGAGCTCAGTTGCCCCGACAACGCCGTGGTCGGCGGAGGACGCCCCTACAAGTGTTACGTGTGCGCCACCGCGCCTCGTACATCCAGCTCCGTGCGTATCAACGGTCTGGAGAATGGCATCACCTATACGGTCGCCGTGGTGGCTGTGGACGATCACCGCAACGTCTCGGAGATGTCCACCACCCAGACAGGGGTCCCCGCTCCCATGACCGACTTTGCCGAGCAGTATTCCGGTGACGGCGGCAGTGCAACGGGCGACTACTGCTTCATCGCCACGGCGGTGTTCGGTGGCAAGGATCACGCAGCAGTGCAGATCCTGCGCCTGTTCCGCGACGACATCCTCCTCAAGAACGAGCTGGGGCGGCGCTTCGTGCGCTGGTATTACACCAACGGCGAGAGAATGGCCTCCTTCATCGAGGGCCACCCCGTGCTGGCCTTCCTGGTGAAGCTGGCGCTGCTGCCTCTGGTCTTTCTGGCGGTCCTGCTCATCGTGACGCCCTGGTGGGGCTTCTTCCTCTTTGGGCTCTTCATCTGGTCCCTCTACAACCGCTCCCGCCTCGTGGCGCTCCTCTCCTCTCAGAGGGTCAAACATGCTGAATAGACTCATTCCTTCCCTGTTCATCGCCGCGCTGCTCCTTGCTCCCGCAGCCGGGCAGGCCCAAGAGCGAAGCGAATCCCCTTCCTGGTGGTTCCTGGAGTTCAAGGCCGGCCCCTTTGTGCCCAACGTGGACGACGAGTTCTCCGGTGGCGCCACCCCCTTCAAGGACATCTTCGGCGACAAGCACTCCATCATGTTCAAGACCCAGATGGATTTCCTGCTCTTCAAGAAGTTCGGGCTCCTGGGTGTGGGCGCCGACATCGGCTTCTACCGCATCGTGGGCAAGGCTCTGGCCGAGGACGGCACCGCCTCCGAGGACGAGACGGCCCTCATCCTGCTGCCCCTGGGCGTCAAGCTCTCCTACCGCTTTGACTGGCTGGCCCAGAATTACAGCATCCCGCTTGTCCCCTATGCGAAGATAGGCCTCAACTATGTGCTGTGGTGGATCACCGAGGGAGATGGCAGCATCGCCTCCTGGGGTGAGGGGCAATCCGGCGGAAGCGCCACTGGTGCCACCTGGGGCTGGGAGTTCGTGCTGGGTGTCGCGCTACTGCTGGACTTTTTCGATCCGCAGTCGGCCAATTCCCTGGACCAGGAGACGGGCATCAACAACTCCTACATCTTCGCCGAGTACGTCTGGTCCTTCAACGACAATTTCGGTGGAGGCAACGCCCTCATGGTCGGTGGCGACTATTGGCTCGTGGGCCTGGGCGTCCAGTTCTGAACCATGGGTGGAGTGCTCCTGACCGTCGCCTACGACGGTACCCGCTTCTCGGGCTTCCAGTACCAGGAGAACGGAATGGCGGTGCAGAACGTACTGGAGGAGGCGCTGGCCGGTCTCGAGAAGCGATTCATCCGGATCAAGGGCGCGTCACGCACCGACGCAGGTGTTCACGCCCGCGGACAGCGGGTCTTCTTCACCTCCCCCCTCAATATCCCCGACAAAGGCTATCTGAGGGGCCTCAACGCCCTGCTCCCCGGTGACGTGGGCGTCACCGCCGTGCACCGCGTCCCGGAAACCTTCAATCCACGTCTCACGGGGGGCAAGCGCTACGAGTACGTCATCCGCAACAGCCGCATCCCCGACCCCATGGCGAGCAGGTTCGAGTATCCGGTCTATGCCTCCCTCGATGAGGTGCTCATGCGCGAGGCGGCCCGCCACATTCTGGGCACCCACGACTTCTCCTGTTTCCAGGCGGCGGACTGCGGGCGTACGGAGACCGTGCGAACCATACGGGCCATTGAGGTGATTCGAGAGGGAGACCTGCTTCGCATCGGCGTTTCAGGGACGGCCTTCCTCAAGAACATGGTGCGGATCTTGGCGGGCACCCTCCTGGAGGTGGGCCGCGGCTATATGGCTCCGGATGCCGTGGTCGACATCATCACCCGGGGCGACCGCAGAGAGGCGGGGCCCACTCTCCCTGCCAGGGGCCTCACCCTCATGGAGATCTGGTACCCCTCCCTGGGACAGAACCCGCCGCAGTAGCCGCCTTGTCCAGATGTGACATCGTCGACCAGTTGTGCCCCGTCGTGGATCTCTTGTCCGTGATCAAGAGTAGAGGTTCGAGAGCTCTTCTGCCGTAATCCTGGTAAGTTCCATAATGGTTTCGCGGTCAATGCCCCTGATGAGCATTGCTTGAGCAATTGCGCGAATCTCTATAGCCCTGCCTTCTTCCCTGCCTTCTTCCCTGCCTTCTTCCCTGCCTTCTTGACGTCCCTCTTGACGTCCCTCTTGACGTCCCCATTTTCTTCCCTCTTCTCGTCCCTTCTCCCACCCCGCCTCCTGTCCTTTCTTCCATCCTTCTTCCCAGCCTGTCTTGCGGGCGTACTCCTCGGTGTTGATCCGGTCCCGATATGCCTTGAGGCTGCGTTCATAGGAGAGGCGTTCGTTTTCGTTCAGGCTTGCGATCTGGGCGTCGTCGAGAAATTCCATGAGCATCTCCTCCTCGCGGAGCGCGTCAGGCACTTCTACTATTTTACCTAAATTGTTCATCGCGAAAAGCCATTTATCTACACGGCCCGAGAGGTCTGCGGAGTCCTTGGTGAACTTGGGCAGCTCAATGAAGACCTGCGCGATCTTCTCACCGACGTCTTTCCTGGTTTTGGTGTTCATCATCTTGACGAGCGTGATGATGTCCTCGGGATCCGCGACGATCTGGGGCAGCCGGAAGTTGACGATGGCGACCAGGTAGACCATGCAGAGCGAGTAATCCCATTGGCCGCGTTGGCCCTGCTGCCGGATGGGGAGCATGGAGTAATACAGGACGCGGTCGAGGAACTTCTGTTGCCGTGAGTTCTGCATCTCCACGATGATTCGCGTGCCGCTCTCGGTGATGCAGTAGAGGTCGAAGATGGCGTCGCGGTCTTCCTCCGAGACGCCGAGTTGTTCCTGGGGAAGGTAGTCGAGCTGGACGATGGGCGAGGGGAGGTCGGGGAGGACGCAGTTGAGGATATCCATGAGCCGCTGGTTGTGGGGCGGCCCGAGGAGCTTCTTGAAGCCAAAGTCTGTAAAGAAGTTGATGTATTTCCCTTCGATGGGTGATGTGGGTCCTGCGGTCGGAATGGGGGTCGAGGTGCGATCGTCGGTCATGGCGGGTGCCTCCTTGATTGGAGGTGATGGAGCAAGACCGGTGCCAAACGCCGAAACATGAGACAGGTGTACGATAATAAGAAGAAAGCTCAGTTGATGACCATGGAATTGATGGGTAATCGTCATACGCTTGGACGGCGGGAGGACTGTCGATGTCCGTGGGGGGCCAGGGCGTCGGGGAGAGAAGGAGGGCCATCTAGAACCGTCCCAGAGGGGTGAAGAGCCACGTACAGCAGTTGGACGTCCCGTCGGGGCAAACAGCGATCTTCAGTGAGAAACCTCAGGAAAGGGGGTCGGCGAAGGGCATGCCGTCGGTGAGGAGAAAGTCCTTTCGGAGGATGTAGTTGTAGAAGAGATGCAGGCCGATGCGCAGGGGGTGTCGGCGCAGGGTGTCCCAGGTGAGGACCCGGCGGGCGATGTTCGTCGGGCTGTAGAAGGTTGTCCAGCCCTTGCGGCAGGCGAGGGTGAGCTCGTCGGCGGTCATGCGGCGCGGCACGAAGGCGGCGGCGTTGAAATGGTACTCGGAGTGGAGCCACCATTTCCCGTCGTAGAGGAGGCGCCCCTCGGCCTTGAGGCGCTCGTAGAGCGGCGTGGCAGGGTAGGGGCAGAGCATGTTCACCGCGGCATAGGCGAAGCGGGCCTCCACGCACCGGTCCACCAGGCGGGCGATGGAGTCGGGAGTGTCGTTGTCGTGGCCCACGGTGAGGGCGGCCCACAGGGTCATGCCATACTCTCCGAAGGCCTCGGCGACGGCACCGAGGCCGCCCGAGAGGTTCTGCTTCTTGTTCATGGTAACGAGGTTCTCCCGATCCGTGGATTCGATGCCCACCACGTGACCGAAGCAGCCGCTGTCGGCCATGAGCCGCATGAGCTCACGGTCCCGGATCATCTCCACGGAGGCCTGGGAGCCCCAGATGATCTTCAAGGGGACGAGTTCCCGCATGAGATCCTTGGCGGCGGCGCGGTCCGCGGTGAAATTGTCGTCCACGAAGAGCACGATTTTCAAGTTGTTTTCGGCGATCTCTCGGATCACGGCGTCAATCGCCCGGGTGCGGTGGCGGCCGTCGAAGTAGGTGGAGGGGGCACAGAAGGCGCAGCGGTAGGGGCAGCCCCGGGAGAACTGGACCAGGGAGAGGGGGAGGTATTTCTTTCCCTTGAACAGGTCCCGGCGGGGAAAGGTGCCCAGCTGGGGGATGGTGGGTTCGCCGCGGTACAGTCGCTTCAGGCGGCCGCGCTCGACGTCGCTCAACAGCTCGCCCCAGTGCTGCTCGGCGTCCCCGACATAGACCGCGTCGGCGTGGGCGGCGACCTCGTCGGGAAGCAGCGTGGGGTGCATGCCGCCCATGACCACTGTCACGCCCCGGGCGCGGTAGGCGGTGGCGATCTGGTAGGCGCGCTTGGCGGTGAAGGTCTCCAGCGTGAGGGCCACCAGGTCTGTGGGTTCGTCGAAGGGGATGGGCTCCACGCGGTCGTCGTAGAGGCGCACCTCCCAGTGGGGCGGGGTGAGGGCGGCCACCACGCCCAGCTGCAGCGGTTCGATGGCCGCGGTCTCGAACGTGCCGGGGTTGGGGCGGCCGATGGAGGGGCGGATGAGGGTGAGCCTCACGGGGCCTCCTCGTCGAAGATGATGCCGTAGGGGCGCGTCACGGCCTCGCGGAGGTCATGGAGGGAGACTGCCCGGTTGAAGCGGCGGGACTCGCGCCCGTCGGTGAACAGGGCCAGGGTGGGGACGGCGAAGACTGAGAGCTGGCCTGACACGGCCGGCTCTTCCGTGGTGTCAATGTAGACGAAGTCCACCCGGGGGAACTCCTCAGCGATAAGTGCCTCCACCTTGGGACGCAGGGCCTTGCAGACGTTGCAGGTCGGTGTGGAGAAGTAGACCAGGACCATGGGGTGGGTCTGGATGAAGTCGGTTAATCGGTCGGGGTCGTTGTCGAAGGGCATGGCCCAGTGTACCACCAGGGCGTCGCGATGGTAAGGCCTAAGGTGACATTGAGGACGAGGGGAAGGCGAGGTAGGTGTGCCGATTGCTCACGACGCGAGCGCGGGGAGGGCACCTTGCGCTTCGGGCGGGGGCGCGGTAAGGTCGGCTGGAGTGGACGAACCACGCGGAAAGCGAGACAACATGCGGACGGGATTATTCATTGTAGTGGCCGTGCTGGGGATCCTCCCGATGCTCGGGGGCGGTTGCTCCGGTGGAAGCGACCAGACTCGTTCCAGGCCGTCGTCTCATCACCACGAGACCGCTTCGGACAAGGGAATCACCTTTTCGGCGCGTCGGGAGGGAGGGGTCTACCTGATCGATGCGACCCTCGGCGCTCCGGGAGGGCACCGGCAACTGGGGGAGGTGCTGGGGAGATGGGTGAAGGCGAATTTCCCCGGATATGAGCGACTGTTGGACCGCTATATCTCCCTGGTAACGGAGAACGAAGCGACCTACCGGGTCTTCCTGAGCCGGGCCCGGGAGATGTCCGGGCGACTGCCTTCCGAGTACCTCGACGAGATCCGGGGGTTCGCTGCCGCCTTCTCCGGGGATGTCCCGCGGCGCGGTGACGGCCGCCTCTCGGCGGATGAGATCGTCTTCCTCAACCTGCTCGGGGATGTGGCCCGCGGGACGGCCTGTGCAGCGCTGGGGGTCGCGGGCAGGGGGACCGCCGACGGGCGACCCGTGGGCGGCAGAAACCTCGACTGGCCGAACCCCGGCGGTATTCTCTCCAGACTCCACATGGCCCTGACGGTCCGGACCGGACAGGGAGCGGTCACCCTCATAGGCTTCCTGGGCCACTTCGGCGCCATCACGGGCATGAACGACCACGGGGTCTTCGGGGCCATCCTCGATTCGGGGACGGGGGCCGCCTTCGCCACTTTGGGGCGACGCAGCTATTTCTTCGACCTGCGATGGGCACTCGAGACGCAGAAGACCGCCGCCGGCCTGGCCGGGCACATGACAGACCCGGGCCGCAGATACGCATACAATCACAATATCTTCTCCATGGACCCCGGTGATGTCCTGGTCGTGGAGAACGTGGTCTCGGGCCCGGGGACCCGCGCCGTGCGTCGCGCCGGTTCGGTGCTCAACAGGGGGGTCGTCTGGATGCATCCTCACGCGGTCGCCGTGGTCAACAGCTTCGTACTCAAGGGAAATCCCGACAACCACACGGATTCGCGACACAACTCGGAGCGCTGGGCGCAGATGGCCAAGGCCCTCGCGGGCGTCCCGAAGGTGAGCGTACAGACCATCAGGGGGGTCATGGCCTCCAAACACGGCCAGCATCCGTCTACGGGGGATGTGCTCAACGACCAGTCCCTGCAGACCGTCCTCGTGTTTCCTGCGTCGCGTACCATGGAGCTGCGCCCTGACCCTGCGGGAACCACGCCGGGAGGGCCCCTCTCCCTGACGGTTGCTGCGGTGTCCCGCCCGGAGCCATGAGCCCCCGGAGTGGGGTGGATATACGGTGCGCGGCTTTACAGGCTGGGGCAAAGGGGTTATGATGGCGGGACTTTTCGCGGAGGCCTGCGCCCC
>QKIM01000306.1 GCA_003249585.1 Deltaproteobacteria bacterium | reverse complement strand
CGGTGGCACCAGGGCACAGTATACATCAGCCCCCGATCTCTCGGCACGAGACCGAGTCCTCTGCGCAGCCTGGGCAGAGCCCCGGCACAGCCGCCCAGCTCCAGCGTGATCCTGGCGAGCCCCACCAGCAACTGACGATCCCGCGGCGTCTCGTCCAGACCGGCCAGAATCGCGGCGCGAGCCGCCGGCTTTTTTCCCCGGGCATAGAGCGCGACGGCCCTTCGATACACACGGGCCGAATCGCGGGTGGCAGCGGGCGCTGCCGGACGAGGCGCGGCCAGCCTGGGAGATGTGCCAGGGGCCAGTCTCGCCAGGGCATCTCGCGCCTTGCGGATGAAGGGACCCTTTTTGTTGCCGCTCATCTTGAGGAAGGCGCGAAACGCCCGGACCGCCTCGGCCTTTTTCCCCAGCGACTCGAGACAGCGCCCCTCGGAGTACCTGGGGTCGGGATCGTCGGGGACAAGCTCCCTGTAAGCAGCGAAAGCCTTGAGCGCACCGGGGCAATCTCCTCCCATGCGTCGTGAGAATCCGAGGATGTACCAGGCCTGGGCCGAACGAGGCAGCCGCTTGACCACCCTGGCGTACCGTTCCATGGCCCGCGTGTACAGCCCCTTGCGGAGGTAGAGGACACCGAGCCGGCCAATGGCCGACGGGTTGTCGGGCCAACGCTCGAGGACCCGCTCGTACGTCACCAGCGCCTGGTCAAGGCGCCCACGTCGCTCGTGCGCCTGCGCCTTTCTGACGAGCGCGGCCACGTCGGCGCCGGGACAGATTATCATTGTATTTCCCGCACTCCGGGTATATTACCCTCTCAGCTGGGAAAAGCAAACGCTTCCCTGTCGAGGTCCCCTTGAACTCCCACGTCGCCGGCGTCATCCTCACCCTCCTCAGTTCCGTCAGTTGGGCGGCGGGGGTCATGTTCTTCCGAAAAAGCGGGCAGACCGTCGGGGCCTTCGGCGTCAACGTCGCCAAGAACCTTGTGGGGATCCTGCTCTTCTCCATAACCATCCCCATCGTTGGCCACTCCTTTTTCCCCGACTCCATCCCGATGCGGGACATCCTCCTCATCGTCGCCAGCGGCGTGGTCGGCGTAGGGATGGGGGATCTGTTCTTCCTCGTGGCCCTCAATCTTCTGGGCGCAGGCCTCAACTCCATCGTCGGTTCCGTCTATACGCCCCTGCTGGTCATCAGCGCCATTCTGTTCCTCGGCGAACCGCTCTCCCTCAACCTGGTGCTTGGGACTATCCTCGTCGTCGTCGCCATCCTGATCATCGCCACAGACAGCCTGGAGAGACGCCCCAGACACCTGTACCTCGGCATCTTCACAGCGGTCCTCGGGATGGTGTGCACCGTCGCGGGAATCATCCTCATGAAGGGGCCGCTGATGCACCACTCCATATGGTGGATCAACTGGGCCCGGCTGCTCTCGGGGCTGCTCTTCTTCGCCCTCTATTTCCCTTTCAGGAGGGACAAGGCCGCCATCGCCGGGAGTCTCACTAAAATCAGCAACTGGAAGTCCCTGGCCCTGGGCGGCGTCATGGGGACCTACCTGGCCATCCTCTTCTGGACCGGCGGCCTGTCGCTGCTCCCCGCTTCGGTGGTGGGCGTCCTGAACCAGTTGACCATGGTCGCCATCATCGTCTTCGCGCGGCTCTTTTTGAAGGAGCCCATCACCCTGCGGAAGGTCATCGCGGGCTCAATGGCCTGCGGCGGAGCCTTCTTCGCAACATCCAACATCCTGTGAGGTCTCATGCGTGATCATATTCTGGACAAGGAGTGTATCGTCTGTCACAAAACCTACGCCATGGACGAGGTGGAGCTCACCTGTCCCGCCTGCGGCATCGAGGGGATCCTCGATGTGCGGTACGACTACGACCTGATCAGGGACCAGCTCCCGGCCCACCTGGCCAAGGAGTCGTGCCGCGACATCTTCCGCTACGCCCACCTTCTCCCGCTGCGCCGCGACGGGCGGCGGCCCCAGATCCCCGTGGGCCAGACCCCGCTGTACCAGGCGGACCGACTCGCCGGACATCTGGGGATGTCCTCCCTGTATGTCAAGGACGACGGACGCCTCCCCACCGCCTCCTTCAAGGACCGCGCGTCTGCCATCGCCGTGGCCAGAGCACATGAACTGAATATCGGGCTCATCTGCGCCGCCTCCACGGGGAACGCCGCCGCTTCCCTCGCCGGGCTCACGGCCCCGGAGGGGATCACCTCCGTGATCTTCGTCCCCGAGAGCGCCCCACCTGCCAAGATCGCCCAGCTCCTCACCTTCGGCGCAAAGGTCTTCGCCGTCCGTGGCACCTATGACGACGCCTTCGAGCTCTCTCTCCTGGCTGCCGAGCGATACGGATGGTACAGCCGCTCCACCGCCGTCAACCCCATCCTCTCTGAGGGAAAGAAGACCGGGACGCTGGAGCTCATGGAACAGCTGGGATTCGACAATCCACCCGACACAATCCTTGTCTCCGTAGGAGACGGCTGCATCATCGGAGGGCTCGCCAAGGGGCTCAAGGACCTGTGGGAGCTGGGGATGATCCCGACCCTGCCCCGCCTCATCGGTGTTCAGGCCGAGGGTTCTCGGGTCATCCACGACGTCTTCCACTCCGGCTCGGAGGTGATGGTCCCCGTGGCCCCCACCACCCGTGCGGACTCTATCTCCGTAGCCTGGCCCCGGGACTGGCTCAAGGCCGTCCGTGGCGTACGGTGGTCCCAGGGGACCATGGTCACCGTGACGGATCAGGAAATCTTCCAGGCAGGCCTGCTCCTCGGCCGCTTCGCCGGGGTCTTTGCGGAACCAGCAGGGGCCACCCCCGCCGCCGGCCTGGTCAAGCTCCTCGAAGAGGGCGTCATCTCCCCGACGGAGCGCGTGGCGCTCTTCGTCACCGGCAATGGACTCAAGGATGTGGCGGGCGCATCCATGGCTGCAGGCAGCCCGATGAGCGCAGGGAAGCTGGAGGAGGGCCTCCGTGACATCGAACAGTCGGGGATCCTCGACTGACGGGGAGCTTCAGGTTCGCCTCCCCGCGCCGCGGCCGACCGCCAGAAATTTGCGATTCCCTCCTTTTTTGACTATGCTCGCACCGTGAACACTTTTTATCTGCTGCTCCCAGTGGCCCTCCTCGCGACGGCCTGTACCGACAGATCCCGCCCCCCGGTGAAGCAGCCCGTGAAACGGACT
>QKIM01000268.1 GCA_003249585.1 Deltaproteobacteria bacterium | reverse complement strand
GTATGGCTGCCGCGAGTCCCTGGCCGACGGCATCAAGCGCGCCACCGACATCATGGTGGCCGGCAAGACCGTGGTCGTGGCCGGTTACGGCGACGTAGGCAAGGGCTGCGCCCAGTCCATGCGCGGCTTCGGCGCCAAGGTCGTTGTCACCGAGATCGATCCCATCTGCGCCCTGCAGGCCGCCATGGAGGGCTATGAGGTCCTCACCATGGACGAGGTCGTGGCCAAGGGAGACATCTTCGTCACCGCCACCGGCAACTGCGACGTGATCACCGGGGCCCACATGGAGCGCATGAAGAACGAGGCCATCGTCTGCAACATCGGTCACTTCGACTCCGAGATCGCCATGCACTACCTGGAGAACAACCCCAGGTGCAAAAAAGAGAACGTCAAGCCCCAGGTGGACAAATGGACCGTGGAGTCCGGGCGCTCCATCATCGTCCTGGCCGAAGGGCGCCTGGTGAACCTCGGCTGCGCCACGGGCCACCCGAGCTTCGTCATGAGCACCAGCTTCACCAACCAGTGCCTCGCCCAGATCGAGCTGGCCCAGAAAGAGCTTGAGAAGAAGGTCTACACCCTTCCCAAGAAACTCGACGAGGAGGTCGCCCGCATGCACCTGTCCCGCCTGGGCGTCTCCCTCACCACGCTCACGCCCGCGCAGGCCGAGTATCTCGGCGTTTCCGTCGAGGGTCCCTTCAAGCCCGAGCTCTACCGCTACTGAGTTTCTCTCCTTTTCCTGATTTTTCCTTTTCTCTCATTGACAATATTTCCGTAAGGGTGTAGATCCCCTCTACTTTCTGCGCCCCGGCGCAAAAGAATACATGAAATGGAGAATCTTGAAGAAATGACCGAAAACACTATGTCTTTTGCTGAAATGCTGGAGGGTTCCACCAAACAGCTCCGCGCACACACCATCGTCAAAGGGAAAGTTATTGAAATTCGCAAGAAAGAAGGAAAGGTAATCATCGACATCGGCTACAAATCCGAGGGCGAGATCTCCATCTCCGAATTCTACGATATCGCCAATAACGTCACCGCCAAGGTCGGTGACGAGATCGAGGTCTTCATCGAAGAACTCCAGAACCGTGACGACATGGTCAAGCTTTCCAAGGAGAAAGCCGACCGCCAGAAGGTGTGGGAAGACATCTCCTCCGCCATCGACAAGGAGAGCGAGATCGAAGGAACGGTCAAGCAGAAGGTCAAAGGCGGCCTCAGCGTCCTCATCAAGGGCGGCGTCAAAGCCTTCCTCCCCGGCAGCCAGGTGGATCTGCGCCCCGTGCAGAACCTGGACCAGTTCGTGGGCGCCACCTACAAGTTCAAGATCATCAAGTTCAACAAGAAACGCGGAAACATCGTCCTCTCCCGTCGCGCTATCCTCGAGAAGGAGCGCAACGAGAAGAAGGCCGACACCCTGGCCCGCCTGCGCGAAGGCGAAGTGGTCAAGGGCACGGTCAAGAACGTCACCGATTACGGTGCCTTCATCGATCTGGGTGGCGTCGACGGCCTCCTCCACATCACCGACATGTCCTGGGGCCGCGTCACCAACCCCAAAGAACTGCTCCGCGTCAATGACCTCATCGACGTCAAGGTGCTCAAGTACGATCCCGAGCATGAGAAGGTGTCCCTCGGTCTCAAACAGATCACCGACGATCCGTGGATCACTGCCCAGGAGCGCTACAAGCCCGGCACCGTCGTGCGCGGCAAGGTCGTCAGCCTCAAGGACTACGGCGCCTTCATCGAGCTCGAAGAGGGCATCGAGGGCCTCATCCACATCTCCGAGATGAGCTGGACCAAACACGTGAAGCACCCCTCCCAGGTGCTGGAGAAGAGCGACATCGTCGAGGCAGTCGTCCTGGACATCGACGCCACCAATACCCGTATCTCTCTGGGTATCAAGCAGCTCGAGCCCAACCCCTACGACGTGCTCAAAGAGAAATATCCCATCGGCGCCCGCGTGCAGGGCAAGGTCCGCAATATCGCCGACTTCGGCGTCTTCATCGAGATCGAGGAGGGCATCGATGGCCTCGTCCACATCTCGGACCTCTCCTGGACCCAGCGCGTGAAGCACCCCTCCGAGCTCTACAACAAGGGCGACGAGGTCGAGGTGGTTGTCCTCAATATCGACATCGAGCAGGAGAAACCCAAGATCTCCCTGGGCATCAAGCAGCTCATTCCCGATCCCTGGAGCTTCATCCCCTCCAAGTACTCCGTGGGCAGCCTGGTTGACGGTACCGTCCTGAAAGTCCTCGAATTCGGCGCCTTCATCGAGCTCGAAGAGGGCGTGGACGGCCTCGTTCACATCTCCGAGATCAGCGAAGACCACGTCGAGGATCCCAAAGAGGTCCTCAACCAGGGCGACAAGGTCCAGGTCGCCGTGATCGGTCTCGACGCCGCTGAGCGTCGCATCTCCCTCTCCATCAAGGCCGCCAAGCGCGTGGAGCAGCTCTCCACGGCCCAGGGCCTCAGTGGCGCGGGTCCCAAGTCCACCCTCGGTGACGTCTTCGGCTCCATGCTCCAGGGCGCCATCAAGAAAGACGACGAAGAGTAGACCTCCTCTTGGCTCTCTCTCCCTCCCTCCTCTCTCTCATCCAGACATTTCCCGACAGTGACCGCCTGACAGAGGCCATCGGTCTGTACATGGCCGAGCTCCACAAGTGGAACCAGCGCATCAACCTGGTCTCCCGCAAGGAGGGAGATCTCTCCCCCCACTTCGAGGACAGCCTCCACTTCGCCCGGGCCCTCCCCGAGGGGGCCCAGGTGGTCGACGTGGGCTCTGGAGGCGGCTTCCCAGGTCTGGTCACCCAGATCGCGCGCCCCGACTGCAGGGTGACCCTCTTCGAGCCCGTGCTCAAGAAGGTCGCCTTCCTCACCCACATCGCCGGCCGGCTGGCGCCGAACGCAGGCATCCGGGGGGAGCGCATGGAGCCTGACACCGCCGACCACTTCGGCCACGCGGTGTGCAAGGCCTTCACGGACCTCGACGCCTGGGAGACCCTCATGGCTCACCACGCCGACGTGCTGTGGTTTCTCGCCTCCGATCCCCAGGCCGAGGCCCGGGGGCCAGGCTGGGAGATCGTCACCTCCTGGCACCACGAGACCCACGGTGCCCGCCACCTGCTCCGCAAAATCCCCGCCCTGCAGCCCTCCTGACAAATCGACGAAAGGGGACATCGTTATTTCAAGATAACGCGGTTTCTGAAAATAACGGTGCCTGCCCTTTTAAGAAAGCGCGAAAACCCAAAATAGGGGATGGATCAGGGATCAGGGGATGGAACTTCTCTGGACAGGGGGGAATCAGAAGCGGAAGGTGGCCGAGAGGCCGCAGAAGGAGCCGCCGCAGGAGGGGAGGATGCTGAAGGACTTGGCGTTGCCGTCGGCAGCGGGGGTACTGGCGGTTGAAGAGGAGCTTCCCCCAGTGAAGAGGATGGCCGCGACCGTAGCGGCGGCGGCGATAACGGCGACACCAAGACCGATATCGGAGAACAGCGCGGCGTCTTCACCATCGCTCTTGATCTTGTTCAGTGTGGGCTGATCAGCAGAGCCCTTCTTGTCGTCTAACTCGCTCTGCTTGTCCAGGGCGACCTTGCCGAAATAGCCCATCATTCCAAGACCAACCACGGTGACACCCACGCCGGTGTAGAACCACCACCTGGTGTAGAAGGGGGTAGCAGCGACCGGAGCGGGATCCTTGCCGGTGATCAGTTTGCCGGGGTCCTTGCCGGGATCCTTGCCGGGTGTGACCGCGGGATCCTTGCCGGGCGCCTTCTCCGGGTTGGTGGAGACCAGGGAGAGCTCGATGAACTTCATCTGGCCCTTGTCCACGGCGACCTTGGTGGTCTGGGTCTTGTAGCCCTCTTTCTTGATGACCAGAAGGTGCGTGCCGGGGGTCACATAGAGGACCACGGGGCTCACGCCCTCGGGTTTACCCGAGAAGTTGTCCACGAGGATCTCGGCACCTTCCGGGGTGGTGATCACGGAGATGCGCCCCATGCTCACCTCCTTGGCCTTGAGCTCATCGAGGGCCTTCTCCATGGCGGCGATCTGCTTGACCACTTCGTCCTTGTAGACGGAAGTCGGGAACTTGGCGAGGAACCGCTTGTAGAAGAAGATGGCCTTGTCGAAGTTCTTCAGGTAGCGATGGCACTGGGCGATGTTGAAGTACATCTCGTACTTCTGGCTGAGATCGAAGGCCTTCTCATAGAGCTTGAGCGCCCTGGAGAATTCGCTCTTGTCGTAAGCCTTCTCGGCCTGATCGTAATACCCTTTGGCCTTCTTGATGTCGAGCGCGGAGGCCGAGAAGGCGACGCTCAGAAAGGAGAGGGTGATTACCGTGGATACAAGTTTCTTTATCATGTTCGCTCCTACCACATGACCTTGATGGTGCCTTCGCCGATCTTCATGCTCATGGGCACCCGGGGCCGCTTCATGACCACGACCTTCATAACCCTGGGCGTTCTTGGGTGCCTGGGTCTCGTGACACGATGCCCTGTCGTCTTTATGACCGGCTGTAATACCACTATTTTGTCGGTGGCTACAGTGAATTTTTGTTCGGGACCGTATTTTGACGCCACGGGCTTGAGCACCACAGCGGTCCCCTTCTTCAGTTTGAGAGTGAAGGGGGTCTGCCTGAGCTCAGGCTTCTCGGCACCTATGGTCACCGTGATCCCGGTCTTGCCCCCCGTGTTGGTGGAGACGCTGAGGGCGAACTCTGGGATCGTCTCCATGACGGGCACCGTGGCCGCTTCCATCACGGGCGCCATGGCCACTTCCATCACGGGTGCCATCACCGCGACCTTCATGGGCGCGGCCGGCGTGGTCTTCTTGAAGTCCACGTTGCCGTCGTCGCTGCTCAACTTTTTGTACAGGAACACGCCCACGGCCAGGGCGACCACGACCACCACGGCCAGACCGATGAACAGTCCCTTGCGGCCCGGAGAGGTAATAGCCTCTCCCTCGACGTGGGTCCCAGAGGTCGAGGATTCACGCCCCCCCGTCACGGCCAGCGTGGCGTTGAGGGCCGAGGCGGCGCTGCGGGTACCGGCGAAGCTCATGTTGATCATGGAGTCGGAGAGATTCTCCAGTGCCCTGTCGAAGGCCTTGGAAAACTCGCCCGCCGTCTGGTACCGGTCGTCGGGGCTCTTGGCGAGACTCTTCTCGATGACCTGCCACACGAAGGCGGGAAATTCCGGGAGGTACTCGAAGATGGGGGTGGGCGGTTCGGCGATGTGCTTCACCAGCACCTTGGGGACGATGTCGGCCTCGATGGGCAGCCGCTCCGAGAGCATCTGGTAGACGATGATCCCCAGGGAGTAGATGTCGGAGCGCGGGGAGATGGCGTTGACGTCACCGGCGGCCTGCTCGGGACACATGTAGGAGGGCGTCCCCATGATGAGGCCCGTGGCGGTCTTGTGCTTGGCTCCGAAATCAGGCTCGAGGAGCTTGGCCACGCCGAAGTCCAGGATCTTGATGGTGATGGCGCCATCCCCGGTGTCGATGATGAAGATGTTGTCGGGTTTGAGGTCACGGTGCACGATACCCACGCTGTGGGCGGCGTCGAGGGCGCTGCAGATCTGGCGCAGCAGACGGGCCGTCATCTCCAGGTTGAGTTTGCGGTGGTCGAGCATGAAGCCCGCCAGATCCATCCCCTCGAGGTACTCCATGGTGAGATAGAGGCGGCCGTCGGGGAGCTTGCCGAAGTCGAAGACCTGGATGATGTTCGGGTGGCTGATTTTGTTGACGGCCTTGGCCTCGGAGAGGAACCGGTCGGCCATCTCTGGATTGGCGCTCAGGGACGCGATGAGGACCTTTATGGCCACCTTTCGGCCAATCTGCGGGTGTTCCCCGAGATATACCTGGCCCATGGCGCCTTCGCCGAGAAGCTCAATGACTTCGTAATTGCCTACTGTCGTACCGATAAGCGGGTCGTTCTGTTCCATCAAGCCACCATCGCGGGATGCGCTGCTTTGGACGTCGAGTCAAAGATCGCCGGGACGTCCGGGAAGATCAAGCATATCTTCCTTTAAATACAGGAATTTGTCAAGATTATCATCCATCGCGTTCCCTCAGAGGCTCTCCGCACAGGGATCGCCCGCGGGACACGTCAGGTTTCCTTCATCACGCACTAGGTATAGCACCCTTCACGCACTTTTCCAGCGCCCTGATGTGGCGAATCATCGTGTCCTCACAGGGCAGTGTACATCCATTCGGAACCTTTTTTCCTTTTCATCGGAAAAAAAAATACTTAGAGTGGAACGCACCGACCACACCGGGACACACCGCCCCGGCACAAGACCCTTCACCCTGTAACGCCGGAGATTTCCATGAGAACACTGTTTATTCTGACGCTCATCCTTTCCTTCACCGCCTGCAAGAAGCGCTCGGACAAGCAGCACCAGGAGCCCATCAAGAAGGCCCCGGTCATGGCCGCCATGAAGGCAGCGCCCACAGCCATGAAGGCCCAGCCTCCCCAAAAGGTCGAGCCCCAAAAGAAGGTCGAGCCCCAAAAGAAGCCCTCCATCGTCCCCGCCGACGCCAAACCGGTGAAGATGCCCATCCCCCACAAAACCTTCACGCTCAAAGGCGAGCCCATGATCGCCATCGACTCCCTCACCATCGAGGAGACCAAGAAGTTCCGCGGCTACAACAAGAAGGTCCCCATCGGCGTCACCGTGGTGTTCAAAAAGAACGGAGACATCTACAAGGTCGCCATAACATCCCACAAGGAGACCCCCGACTTCATCGAGCGCATCGAGAAGGAGTGGCTCGGCAAACTGGATGGCGTCACCACGGACAAACTCCTGGTTGGCCCCAAGGGGAAGGCCATCGACGCCCTCACAGAGGCGACCATGTCCACCTCGGCCATCCTCAACGTCGTGGATCTGGTCCGCGCCACCTACCTGAAGGCCTTTTTAAAGATTGACGTGAAGAAGAACGTGAAGAAAGACGCCGCAAAGGACGCGAAGAAGGGCAAGAAAACCACCGCCGCCAAGGCGAAGAAATAGTCCTCTACCGGGTCACCGTGAAGGTGAGCTCGGTCCCGTGTTTCCCCGACTTCGAACACTCCCTCCACATCTTGATCATGGCCTTCTTCGCGCTGGTGATCTTCACCTTGAAGGTCGCCGTGTATTTGCCGCGCCCCTTCTTGGACCATTTGATCTTCGACAGTTTCTTGACGCCGATCCATTTGAAGTTCACCTCATCCACGTCCAGAACGCAGGGGTGATGAATCCACTTGATGTTGGCGGTCACCGAGACGGTCTCCCCCACCTTCACCGTGGTCTTGTCGGCCTTGAGCTTCTGGATGCAGGCCGAAGAGGTGGCGGGGATGGCCAGGAGGCCGAAAATGGTGACGAGGGCGATGAGGGTATGTTTCATGTTCAACTCCCGGGACCTTTGGGCTGGCCCCTTTTTTCACTACGTTGCGAAACGGGAAAATTCAAATATGAGGGGATTATTCAATAGATCAGCCGCAGCACCACCCGCGCGCCGTGGCTCATGGGGAGCTCCCCGGCCGCGACGTTGATGAGGGAATAGAGGGCCCTGAGCTGGTACTTGGTCTTGCCCCAGATGAACCAGGTGACGCCCGCCTCCAGCTCGTCGTCGATGGAGTCCAGGGAGTTGCGCTCGGTGTGGTAGTGGTACCCCGTGTCGATGCGGACACTCCCCATCCGCAGGCGGAGCATCATGGAGAAGATCTGGCCGTCATACAGACCGTACCGCTGACGGGACCCCACATCGTATCCCTCGAAGAGAGAGGCGAAGTGGAGATCTTCGTCTCCCGTGCGCAGGGCGCCCGAGTACATGGGGTGGAGGACCAGGTGGGCGCTCCCGATCTTGATGCGGTGGCGAAGTCCCAGTGAGAGGGCGGGGATGAAGGCCTTATCGTGGATCTTGTAGGCGCCCAGGAGCTCGGCCTCGTAGGAGGTGGATTCGCTGCCGAAGAGGGGGCCCATGGCGTAAACGGACACAAAGTTGGTCGTCAGGTTCTCCGGATAGGAGGCCGGCAGGGTGGTGTCATCGGCGACCTCTCCGTCGAGCCTGGAATACTGGAAGAGGTTCATGATACCGATCTTGTGGGGACGGAAGTGCTTGAGGTTGACGACGGCGCCGGCCATGAGGTAGTCACCGTAATCAGCGCTGCACAGGCGCTTCCAGCTCTTGCGCTTCTCGTAGTACTGCTCGTATCCGCAGCCCAGAGTCTCCCGGGTGAGCTCCGTGGCCATGACGCCACCGAAGAGCTCCACGGAGACCTTCCGGCCGAACTTCCGGCTCACCTTCACGGCGTCGAAGAAGTTGTCCAGGACCGCCTGGGTCCCGAAGACCAGGTTCTGACGCCCCACCTTGACGTTCATGTCCCATTTGTCCATGGAGATCGAGAGCCCGCGAAGCTGGGGTATCATCTCCATGTCCTTGCCGGTGGAGACCGCCCAGGCGTTGCAGTTGGCCACGTCCTTGCGCTGCTTGACCTCTCCCTCGAAGTAGAGGTTCAGCCAGCTCAGGGAGTCGTCGGGGGTGTAGGTGACAATGGACCTCAGCGCCCCGAACCCGTTGAACACATTATTGGTCTGTGCGGGATCGATGGAGATGTCCTTCTCGCGGACGAAATAGGACGCCGTGCGGAATTCGATCCCCCAGTAGAGCTCCTTCTCTCCCACCTGCCTGAGGTTGGCGGGGAGCTGGGAGGGACAGTTCTTGGCGATGGCGGGACCGCCCGGCAGGACGGCGATGAACAGCATCACGAGAACTAACTGATACACTCTCCTCATGCGATATTGCTCCGTGTCTCAGGTGGAGGCCCCACCGGGTTCGTCGGGCCCCTCGAAGATGGCGGCGTTGGGGCAGAAGGTCAACTCCACACACTCCCCGCAGTGGGAACACAGGGATTGATCGATGCGCGCCCGGTTGTCGGGGTGGAACATCTCGATGGCGCTGACGGCGGGCCCGCCCTCGGCGACAGACGAACGGCACAGGTCGTAGCATACCAGGCAGTTCACGCAGGTGTCCAGGTTCACCAGATACCGGTAGGGGTGGGTGCCGTCGTCGTCGGGCTGCTGGATGATGCTATCGTACTCGCACATGATGAAGCACTTGGAACAGCGGATACACTTGTCCTGATTGACGATCAGCGCGCGACGCTCACCCCCCGGGATGGTGATGGCCTTCTTGCCGCATTGGGGAACGCAGATGGCGCAGCCCGTGCACAGCTCCGGCGAGATATAGTAGGGGTAAAGCGCCTCACACCCTTCGGTGCACTCATCCTTGAGCTGGGAACAGG
>QKIM01000515.1 GCA_003249585.1 Deltaproteobacteria bacterium | reverse complement strand
GAACCGCTGCCAGGGTTTTCCGCAGGCGCGTCGGCAGCACCCGGAGATCGGTGTTTATTGTATGGGAGAGATGATGGTATTCTGGAGGCATTACAAGGTCATGGAAATTCGCCCTTGCAATTCATTATATATGTGCAAAAATAGAGGAAGGTAGCGGTTTGATATATCCTCACTGCTCAGGAGTGGTCCCATGTTCCGTCTCAAAATATGTGCACCCCTGATCCTCATCATCTCTCTGGCCGGCTGCGCCACGGTGTTCAAGAGCAGCCGGGAGACGGTCCGCATCTCCACCGACGTGACCTGCACCCATGTGTACGTCGACGGTGTCCATATGGGAACCGCTCCCTTGAGGGTCCCCATGGATCCGAAGCGGGATCATGTCATCACCTTCAAGCGGCAGGGCTTCGCCACCCAGCACTACTTTCTCGGCCACTCCATCAGCACCGGCTGGGTCCTCGTCGACATCCTCCTGGGCAGCGTCTACGCCGTGCTCATCGATGCCCTGACCGGTGACTGGAAGACCCTGAACACCAATTACGTGCACGTGCCCATGGTCCCCGTTGTGCGCCAGCCCTGCGGTGGCCCCTCGGGCTGTGACAACTACTGATCTCCCTCGAACCGTGAGACATGGGAGGGGAGGGGGGGCCTCCCAACAGGGAAGGACGCGGGGAATCCCCGGCATGGGGAAAAGGGGCAATGGAAGCTGGCGCCGTCCGAGTCGCGAAGGCCCGTGACACAGGCCACGGAGGCGGATCACGCGCAGAGCACGGGATCCCAGGTGTTGATGCACATCTGGTTCAGTTCATCACAGGTGTCGATCGTACAGGGGTCAATGTCGTCGCAATCGACGGGCGTGCCCATCACACATCCGTCGGAGTCGGCGCCGGTGTTTCCCGGGTCGCAGGTCTCTTCACCGTCGCAGAACACGCTGTTGTCGCAGAAGCCGGGATCGGGGGTGTTGGTGCAGGTGTTGTCGACACACTCGTCAATGGTGCAGCCGAGGCCGTCGTCACAGTCCTCAGGGGTCAGGCACTCCACGGGGACACAGGCGCCCTCCAGGCAGACGCTCATGTCGGCCTCGCAGTCGTAGGGTTCGGGATTGTAGGAGCACTGTGCCATCCCCTCCACAGCAACGCAGAGCCCCTCGGCCAGATACTCCATGACGACGTTGCCCGAACAGATGCTGAGCGGAGGCTCGGTGCAGGGGTTGGGCTCGCAGACGTCGGGGATGATCTCGCTGCAGGCCCCGTCGATGCAGCCGAGACCGTCCTGGGCGCAGTTGTAGCGGCTCTCCTCCGTGTACGTGCAGCTCACCTCGCTGTCTACGACCGCGCAGCTCCCAGTGGCCGCCCAGGTGACCACTTCGAGCGCCTCACACGCGGGCGCGGGGGGTGTGTCGCAGGGGTTGGGCTCGCAGGGATCCACCTCGCCAATGACGCAGCGGCCGTCGAGGCAGACGAGACCGTCCTGGGCGCAGTCGATGACGGCGGGGGTGTACAGGCACTCCGGACCGGCGTCCCCTTGGACGCAGGCGCCCAGGGCGGGATAGACGCTGGCGACATCCCCGGCACAATAGTCCGCGGGCGGCGTGCTGCAGATCAGGTCACAGGAGCCTTCCTCGACGGAGCTTTCGCAGGAGATGGCCAGGAGACAAAGCCCAAGGAGGGTGAGAGGGAGATTTTTCATGTGCCGGTTCTTTCAGGGAAAGCGTTTTTTATATGATCGACAATGGCATCGATACTGTACCATGGTCCCCGCCGAGTCAACGGATCCCCATGTTGGAAATTCTCAGAGATTGCACAGCTGCCAGGGCAAGTCAATATTTACAGGAAAACTTTCAGGAGAGGTGTGGTACCATGGCCCATCGTGAGCGGCCCGTGTGGCCTTGAAGGGAGATGGACATGCGTACGTTGGTGATGATGAGTATCGTGCTGTCGGTGGTGGCCTGCAAGAAGGAGCCCGTGGCCGACTCCACGGGGAAGAACGGGGTCATGACCCCCATGAAGGCCATGAAATCCCCCGGGACCTTGACCCCGGCCACCCCGCCGAAGAAGCCGGCGCCCAAGCCCACGGTCGTTGCCTCCCCCACGACCCTCACGGTCCTCAACGACACGGCCAGGCCCGTCGTCCTGGACCTCACCTTCGGGGAGATCAGCCCCTTCGGGATCGTCGCCCGGTCGGGCAACCCCGAGCCCTCGCTTCAGTTCGGCCCCTGCGCTTGCAGGTGCGGCGGTCCCTGCATCGAGGGGGCCAAGCCCCCCTACCGTCAGGTGGAGCTGGCTCCCGGGAAGTCCCACAAGGTGGCCTGGGACGGGCTGCTGACCCTGTACAAGAACGGAAGGCCGCCCTACAGTTGGTGCTGTACCCAGCTGGCGCCCCCGGCGGGAAAATACACTGTTTCGGTCTGTACCAAGGATCAGCGCTGCGCCCGGACCGAGGTGACCCTCCCCGCCAAGGCTCCCGTTCTCATCCGCATGAGCACCGTGGCCACAGCCGACTCCTGCGCGGCCGTGGACCTGTCCCTGGGGGGCCACCAGGCCCGGCAGTTCGCAGCCACCCGCGTGGAGGCCAGTCACAAGGGGGCCACGGCCAAGTGCACGGGCAAGCCCGTCTGTGTGGCCCCCACGGCCCTCGACGCGGCCCTCGCCAAGGCCCGCAAGGCCTCCTGTTCGCTGTTCCTGGTTCCCCGGGGTCAGCACGTGGAGGTGCGCGCGTTTCTCCCCCTCAAGGGCGGGCCCACCAAGGGCGAGTCCTTCTCGGCCTTCTACGACCCATCCTTCACCCGCCTCTTCCGCGTCGACCTGTCCCGGTAGCCCATCCCCACCTCTGTGACCATTCCGCGTCCCGCGCGCGACCATTCCTCGTCCACGCCTTAAAAGTGTCAACCGAAGGGATTGAAACGGAAAAATTTCTGATCCAGGAGTTTCGTGCCTGCCGCAGAGGTGATTGCGCTCTCGAAGAGTCGGTCGTGAGCTGCTATAATACGGGACAGGGTGTCCGGTTTCGTGATGTCCGGGGAGAACGTTGTCCATGAAACGAGTGCTGCTGCTGTCCGTTGTGTTGTCCGGGATGATGATCCACGCCGGCCCCGGCCGGGCCCAGGAGCCCGGGGTCGTGCCGCCGGCCCCAGGGGAAACGGCTGCGACCCCCGCGAGACCCGCCTTCATGCCCCACCGCACGGGCTGGGTGCACGAGGGGGGCGTGGCGCTCTCCGCCATGGCGGACGGCAACTCCTTGGGCATCTCCGGCCACTACTCCGGGCTGTATCGCCCCCTGGAGAACCTGTCCTTCGGCGTGCATCTGGGCTTCAGCAACATCGGCTACGATGACCCCGACAGCGACCTCGAGACCAGCGTGCTCTATTTCTTCGGGGCGCTGGAGGGGCGCTGGTATCTGTCCAACGCCAACTGGGACTTCTGGGGCTCCATCGTCTTCGGGTACGCGGTCTTCACGGAGGTCGACTCCACCTCCGACGCCCTGTCCAACGGCTCCGGGCCCATGCTGGGGCTGGGGCTGGGGCTCGCCTTCTACTTCACCGCGCGCTTCTCCTTCGGCGGCTTCATGCGCATCTACCGCCTGGCCCCCTCGGGCACACCGGACTCCTCCACGGACCCTTACCTCACCTGGGTCAGCGTGGGGACCATGGCCTCCCTGCATTTCTGAGTCAGCCTTCAGCGGTGGAAAGCGCACTGCGGCACGGCAGCGGGTGACAGCGGGGTTCACGATGACTGGTCAGGCTTTCAGGCGTCGGGGGCGTCCATGGCCTCTCCGATGAAGCGGGAGAGGGAGTCGGCGGTGACCGGCTTTTGGATGAAGCCCAGCGCGCCGTCGTCCTCGCACTGTTTCACCACCGCCTTGTCGTCAAGCCCCGACGTGAAGACCACCCGCACCTTCGGGGAGATCTCCCGCATCTTCGCGAAGAGCTCCGTGCCGTTCATGTCGGGCATGAGCATGTCAAGGAGCGCCAGCCGGATCTCCGACGCGTGGTCCTCGAACAGCTTCAGCGCGGCCGTTCCGCTGCTGGCGGTGAGCACGGTGTAGCCCACCTTCCTGAGGATGCGAGCGGTGAGATTGAGCCCCACCAGTTCGTCGTCCACCACCAGGATGGTGCCGCTCCCCGTGGCGAGCTTCGTATCGGCACCGTGCTCCCTCGGGGCCTCCTTTTTCCCCTCGGCACGGGGCAGGGAGATGGTGAAGGTGCTGCCGCGGCCGGGGGTGGAGGTGACGTCCAGGGAGCCGCCGTGCTGGGTGACGATGTGGTACACCATGGCCAGTCCGAGGCCCGTCCCCTCCCGCTTGTCCTTGGTGGTGAAGAAGGGGTCGAAGATCTGCTGCAGCGTCTGGTCGTCCATTCCCACGCCCGTGTCCGAGATGGTGACGTGCCACCACGCCGTCGCCGGCGACGGCTCGAGCACGAACTCCTCCTCGCGGGGCTCATGGAGGGACACGGCGATGGAGAGCTCGCCGCCCCACCGCTCCCCCTCGGCGCGCATGATGGTCATGGCGTGCGCGCCATTGACCACGAGGTTGAGGAGGACCTGCTCGAACTGCGTGGGATCCCCGACGGTCATGGCGGGACCGTCAAAGAGCATGGCCGAGGCGGTGACGGATTTGTGCAGGGAATTCCGGGAGATCTTGATCACCCGCTCCACGATGGCGTTGAGATCCACCAGGACGGACGAGTGCTCTTCGGATTTGCGCGCCAGCACCATGAGCTGCTTGACGATGTCCGCGGCCCGCTCGCAGGACTCCTGGATGACGCCGTAGTCCTCGGCGATCTCCTCCGGAGTGCCGGTGCTGCCCTCCCGGAGGTTGAGCTGCAGAAGGGAGATCGTCCCCATGATACCGTTGAGGATGTTGTTGAAGTCGTGGGCGATGCCCCCGGCGAGGTTGCCGATGGTCTCCATCTTCTGCGCCTGGATGAGGGCCTCTTCGGCCCTGCGCCGCCGGGTGATGTTGATGGCGATCCCGCGCAGGCCCCGCACCTTCCCGTCCACTTCGAGGGGCGAGGCGTAGAGGAGCACGGGGAACTGGCTTCCCGCGCTGTCCACGGCCGTGAGCTCCACGTCCCGCACGTCCTTCCCCTCCAGGATGTCCCCCAGAACATCGGCGAGCTGGGCGTGGCACGAGGGGATGATGACGTCCGTGAGGGTCAGGCGGTTGAGCAGCAGCAGCGGGTCGTGGCCGAGCTGTTCGGCGCCGAAGGTGTTGATGAAGGTGAACATGCCGGTCTGGTCGGTCTCGAAGAGGGTCTGGGGCATCAGGCGGACCAGGTCCGCGAACTTGCGCTGGCTCTTCTCCAGTCGGGCGGTGATCTGCTTTTTCCGGGTGATGTCGTGGGCGATCCCCTCGACGGACCTGAGCTCCCCATCGTCGCCGAAGACCGGGACCTCCATCAGTTCAAGCTGGCGAACGCCCGAGAGCCCGTGCTTCACCTCGATCTCCCAGGGCGGCTGGGCCGCGCCGGCGAGGGTCTTTTGCCGATGCAGGTGGAAGTCCTCGTTGCAGTCCGCCGAGGTGAGGATGGCGGGGAATTTCTGCTTCGCCTGGGCGGGAGGGTAGCCCAGGATGCTCTCCACGGAAGGGGAGCAGTAGACGAGCTTCCCTTCGGCGGTGAGGGAATAGAAGAAATACTCATCCCTGAAGTTCTCCACCAGCCGGCGGTACCGTTGCTCGCTGTCGCTCAGGAGGCTCTTCTCCCTGGAGAGGTTCGCGGTGAGCTCCTTGAGGTCGTTGCCCATGGTGTTCAGGGCCTTGGCCATGGTGTTGAGCTCCGTGATCTCAGAGGGGTTGACCGAGACATCGAAGTTTCCGCCCGCCACGTGCACCGAGGCATCCACGACCTCCTGGACTGGGGCGGAGATCGAGTTGCCCAGCCATCGGGAGATGCCGTAGATGATCAGCACCAGGAGCGCGAGGAAGACCAGTCCGCCGATGAGGACAATCCGCTGGATCTGATAGATCAGCGAATAGGAACTGAGGATGCACAGGGTGTAGCCGCTCTTCATCCGATACCGGGAGAAGTGCCTGTCCTTCAGGTAGGTCTCCTTGATGGGCAGGCGAATCTGTTCCTCGTCGTTGCAGGCGATGACCGAACCGCCGGGGTCGAGCACCCAGATGTACCGCAGGTTGCTGGATTTCACCTCCTCGTCGATGATGTCGACGATCATGACATAGTCCTTCTTGAGGAGGGGGACGGAGAGGACGCGCTCCAGCTTCTGCAGCACCTCTTCGTTTTTTTTATCGATATGACTGCGGATGGCGACGTAGTTGATGGCCAGGAAGAAGAGGACCAGCGTCAGGGCGGCCAGGGTCGCCAGGCTGGTGATGACCCCCAGGAGCTTGCGGTGCAGACGGATGGTCTTCACTTCGGGAGCGCCCCCCTGCGCTTGGCGTTGTCCCACGCCTTCCTGTATCTTTCAAGGACCTCGGGCTTCAGCGGCTGCCAGAGCGTGCACTTGTCGAAGAATTGGGGATCGGCGATGTAGAAGCGTTTCTTCTCCTCGGCCGAGAGGTAGCGCCCCGCATAGGGGTTGACGGGACCGTAGGAGGTGATCCCCGCCATGCGGGCCTGGATTCTGGGAGAGATCATGAAGTTGATGAACGCGTAGGCGACGGCGGTGAGCTCCGGCGAGTCGACGTTCCGCGTGACCGCCCAGCTGTCGACCCAGGCGGTGACCCCTTCGTCGGGGACGACGAAGCCCCAGTTGCCGTTGTGTTCGCGGTTGATCTTGCTGACCCCGATGCCCCAGTCCGTCCCCAGGTCGAAGCGCTCCCGCCCCTCGGGGTTGAGGTTGCCCTTCCACAGCTCCACGACCTGGGTCCTCAGGAGGTCGGCGAGGCGGTCCTCCACGAGCTTCAGTTTCTTTGCGTCCAGGTCGAACAGGTTCTTGCCGCGAGAACCCAGCATGAGGGCGGTCATGTAGATGTTGGCCGTGTCATATTCGCCGCTGATGGTCACCCGTTTGCGGTAACGGGGATCCCACAGGACCTTGTAGGAGGTCGGCTTCGGGACCTTCTCCCTGTTGTAGGCCAGGGCATAGGGGCCGAAACTGAAGGGGACGGCGTAGATCCTCCCGCCGATGACCGTGGGATGCCGGTCGAGGATGATGGGATTGATCTGGCGGTACCGGGTGATGCGGGTCGTGTCGATCTCCCTGATGAGATTGAGCTGGACCAGAGGGGCGATGAGGTCGTTGGCCGGGCTGATCAGGTGAACGCCGCGGTCGCGAATGTTCCGTATGAACGAATCGAGTCCTGACGTGACGGTGACCTGCAGCGTCACGTTCACCCGGTGCTGTTTGCGCATGACCGCCTCGAACTGGGCCGCGTACTCCCGCGCGTAGCCCTCCCAGGCGTGGATCCTGAGGACGAGGGGCGCCGAGGGGGGCGGCGCGTCGGGGCCGTCTTTTCGGGATTTGCACGCGATCAGCGTCACGGTGAGCGCAGATAACACCAGAATGTGGTGTGCTGATCGGGGTGTCACGGGTTTCCTCCAGGCTGTGGTGTTCTCCCTGCGTTATACCCGCTTTTGTTGACCTATCAAAAATATTTCTGCGATGTGGACAGGGCGGATCCACCGCTCGGGAGATCGGTCCCGGGGTGCCCCCTCAGGGGGACTTGGTGAAGACGTAAAAGTGCTGGTAGGGGAGGATGCCCTTCTTCTCTCCGGTGAGGGTGAGGCCCGCCTTTTTTGTCAGGTCCATCACCCGTTCGGGGGTGATCTTCCGGGAGTCCGGCGGGCCCATGGGGAGGGAGCCCATCTTGAATTCGAGGACCACCAGGCGGCCCCCCGCGGGCAGCTGGGAGGCGATGTGGCTGAGCCATGCGCCGGCGCCGGGGACGTGGTGGAGCACGTTGTTCATGAAGACGATGGTGGTGCCTTTCCCGAGCGTCGGGCGGTCGGGGCTGGTTTTGATCGCCGTGAGGTTCGCCACCTTCCGGGCCGTCTTCTTCTTCACCATGTAGTCCACCATGGCCTGGTCGATGTCCAGGGCGTGGACGTGACCGCGGGGTACCGCGCTGGCGAACCGGAAGGCGAAGAAGCCGCTCCCGGCGCCCATGTCGGTGATCACCTCGTCGCCCTTGAGGCCCAGGGCCTTCACCACCTGGTCGGGGCGCTGCCATTTCAGGCGTTCGGGGCTCTCCAGGTGGGCGATGTACTCGGCGGTGGTGGCGAAGGGGCGGTGGTTGTCGTGGGAGGTCTTCTTGGCGTAGGGGCAGTTGATGCTCCCGTGACCGGCGTGCATGGCCTGGTCATGGTGCATGCCGTAGCCCATGCCATGATGATGGTGGGCGCCGTGGCCCGGCCCTTGGGGAGTCGCCGTCTTCGTCTCGGGCGGGTCGGCCTGCTTTTGGGAGCTCGAGGAGCGCGAGCAGCCCAGGGCGGTGATGATGGTGATGCAGGTGAGGAGCGTGTGGATCTTCATGGGGACCTCCGTGCGCTCGTCATAGCATGGCGCCGCGTCCGTGACCAGATGCCTTCGTGCCGGCCCTGGACTGCACGGGAGGAAACGCCGATTTGGGTTCCCTCGGGCGACAAATCAACTATACTGCCGGCTCGGAGGTGAACATGAACTCCTTTTCACAAAAAGAGACCGCCCTGCTGCGTTCCTTCAAGACCCCCTGGGAGATCCAGCAGTATCTGGACGCCATCCCCTACAACGCCAAGATCGAGTGCAAGAGCCCCGCGCGGGTCCTCCGCGAGGGCAGCGCCCACTGCTTCGAGGGCGCGCTCTTCGCCGCCTGCGCCATGACCTTCCAGGGCGCCCGCCCCCTGGTGATCGATCTGGGCGCCCACAACGACGACGACCACGTCATCGCCATCTGGCGCAAGGGGCCCTTCTTCGGCGCCATCGGCAAGTCCAACTTCACGACCCTGCGCTACCGCGAGGCGGTCTACCGCTCGCTTCGGGAGCTGGCGCTCTCCTACTTCGACTTCTACTTCAACCTCAACGGCGACAAGAGCCTGCGCCGGTACTCCCAGCCGCTCGATCTCCACAAGGCCTTCGGGGAGGGGTGGATGACCACCGACGAGGATCTGGACCACCTGGCCCAGGGGTTTCTGACCCTGAAGTATTCGGATCTGGTCACGCCCGACCAGGTGAAGGAGCTGGTCCGGGTGCCCGGGTACATGCTCGAGGCGGGGATGCTCGGCGCCGATCCCAAGGGGCTCTTCAAGCCCCGATAGGGGCCTCTTTCCCTTCCATCCGGGCACGACGCGGTGTGCCCTCCTGTTTCCCCTTCGTCCGGGCACGCCGCACGGTGCCCTTTGGTGTCTTCATGATTCATGAACATCGCTGTCTCGGGTATCGAGTCTT